>JAMONX010000093.1 GCA_027066435.1 Campylobacterales bacterium | reverse complement strand
CTTTATCAATCTCTCTAGGAGATAAAATTTTAGGATAATCACTTCTTAGTTTTTCATATGAGAGATATATTGGTTTATGACACCCCTCATAATCATATCTCTCTATGCATCCAACAAATAGAGATGCAAAAAGTAGTGAAAATATAAATAATTTGACCTTTCTCATAATTACTCCTAAAATTTAAGCTTTATATTGGTATGTTAACAGAAAATAGTGTCAAAAAAGTGTAAAGATGAAAAAAATAGAACAAAAATTTAATCTCTCTCTTTTATATGTCGAAGATGAACTATTTATCCGACAAAATGCTGTTGAGTTTTTATCTGATCAATTTTTGGAGATATATGAAGCAGGCAATGGTGAAGAAGCATTAGAGATTTATCAACAAAAAAAACCAGACATTATCATAACAGATATTGAGATGCCAAAGATGAATGGTTTAGAACTTTGCCAACAGATACGAAAAAATGATAGTAAGACTCCCATCATCATAATTACAGCTTTTACTGACCAAAAATACCTACTTTGTGCAGTAGAGTTAAATTTAGTAAAATATCTTATCAAACCAATAGAAGAAGATAGCTTGAACAAAGCGATAGAGCTTTGTGTCAAGAAGCTTGAAGAGAGAGAGGGAAGTGTGTTTAGATTGAGTTCTAATCACTACTTTGATTCTCTTAATCAGACACTATTTCAAGATGATGTAAATATAAAACTTACGGCAAATGAAGTAGAATTTTTAGCTCTTTTGATTGATAAAAAAGATAGGATAGTCTCTTATTCAGAGATTGAAAATTATATTTGGTATGGTGAGTATATGAGTGAGGATGCACTTAAAGGTTTGGTGAAAAACTTGCGTAAAAAGATTTCAAAAGATACTATTGTAAACCACTCTAGACTTGGATATAAGATAAATATTTACAATGGATAAAATTCTTAAAGTAAAACTAAGTATTGTCATTTTAGTCTTTTTGGTTTCGCTCTTTTTTTATAAAAGTCTTCTTTTTGTAGAGCCTAGAATTTACTCATATTATCCGCTCTCTTCAGTTATCATCTCTGCTATATCTCTTGGGATGATACTCTCAGTTGTAGCTTATAACATTTCAATCTGGTTTTATTCTAAAGAAAAACAACATCTATACTATGCTTTGGCTCAATTGTCTGTTCTATTTTTCTTGGTAACTTTGGAGAGTCTTTATCTTTCACCTTTTGATGTAGTTTATGGCTTTGGTAGTTTGAGACTTCATTCGCTTTCTCATGTTTTAATACTTCTATTTTCTATGCTTTTTATTCGAGAGTTTTTACATACAAGAGAGATAAAAAAGTTAGATTTTTTGGTAGTAACAATAATTTATGCTTCACTTGCAGATATAGTTATCACACTTGTCCTTGGTCAAAATATTATCACAGGTCTTATTCCTATATTTGTTCCTATATGGTTGGTGGTTTCTGAATCGAGCCGTTTGATAGTAAAAAAGAGTAGACCATATTATCTATTTTATTTTGGGTGGAATATGGTTATAGTTACATCTGTATTAGTCTATACAGGACTTACAGGATTAATCAATAGTAATTTTCCATTTTTACATATTGCATTTTCTATAGAAGCGATTTTACTCTCTTTAGCTCTTACATACAAGATAAAACTACTTCAAGATGAAAAAGAGGCAGGGCAGAGTTTGCTTTTACAACAATCAAGATTAGCAAGTATGGGAGAGATGGTAGCTAGTATCGCACATCAGTGGAGACAGCCACTAACTCATCTCTCATTTGTCTTTATGAATATCAAGAAAAACAGCCACAATCCACAAATAGTAGAAAAAAAACTAAAAGAGGCAAATAAGCAACTCTCATATATGTCAAAAACTATCGATGATTTTAGAAACTTTTACAACCCATCTAAAAGCAAAGAGGAGTTTGATATAAAAGAGGCTATCAGTAATACCCTCTCAATAACTTCTCATTCCCTAAAAAATGCCGATATAGAGGTTGAGATAAAAGAGTTAAAATCTTTTACTCTCTATGCAAATAAAAATGAATTTGAACAAGCAATTTTAAATATTATCAACAATGCAAGAGATGCAAAGTGTCGAAAGATAGAGATAGTTATAGATAATCCAACTATTATGATAACAGATGATGGTGGTGGCATAGAAAAAAAATATTTAGAAAAGATTTTTAATCCATACTTTAGCACCAAAAAAGGGAGTGATGGTATAGGACTTTATATAGCTAAAACGATTATAGAAAAAGAGATGGGTGGGAAGCTTTTGGTAAAAGCTAGTTTAGATAAGACAACTTTTATTATAATAAAGTCAAAGGAATATAATAATGGATAAAACGATAATAGGATTTGGAATAGCGGGTAACTTTACTCACCATTTAGAACAAGCAGGAGAGAGTGCTGATTTTGTAGATGTTGAGGTTGATGAAAAGGACGCACCAAAGGGGATTTTCCCTACTTTTATACCAGGGAGTGGTTCGTTTTTGGGGATTTATCCTTTTAGTTCAGATAAAATTGAATCTATAAGCGATAAAAATATTCAGATGGAGCCTGAAGTTGCTCTTTTGTGTGAAATTGATTATAAGGGAGATACTATCTCAAAATTAACTCCTACATATTTTATGGCTTACAATGATTGTTCTATTCGAGTAGAAGGTGCAAAAAAGATAAGTCACAAAAAAAATTGGGGCGAAAACTGCAAAGGGGTAAGTAGTGATGAACTTAAAATAGGAAGTTTTTCACTCGGGTGTGTTATGGATGATTACTCTTTAACCTCTTTTATAAAACGAGATGGTAAAGTTATCCAATATGGTGAAAATAGTGACCTTTTGGATTATAGTTATTTTTATGAAAAATTACTTGATTGGATTGTAAATAAGTTAAATACCCAGCACGAACATGGACCTTTGGAGGATTTAAAAGAGCTTATAAAAGAGGCAAAAAAGCCAGAAAAACTGCTCATTTCAATAGGAGCTTCAAGATATACGGAGTTTGGTGAAAAAAATTATCTTGATATTGGTGATATAATTTATGTGGTGGTTTATAACCATAAAAGATATCAACACCACAACATCATAGAGATGATTGAAAAAGATGAGTTTGCATCTGGACAGACTTCAGTTCTTAGACAGGAGGTTGTATGATAAAAGTATTGACTCTTGTTTTGCTTGGATTATTAACTGTTGGTTGCTCTTCAAAAAATGTTTCTCCTGCAAGTATTAGTAAAGATTTCTGGGTAGCACAAAAGCAAGAGCGACTCGAAGAGGCAAAACGCTTAACTGTAAAAGAGGATATCAAAAAAACAACTCTTTATAAAAAAATAAAAATAAAATCAGTAGAGTTTGGGGCTGTAAAAGAGGATGGTAAAAAAGCTACAGTTGCTACAAAACTACACTTAAAAGGTGACAAAGATATAAGTGAAGTCGATTTTCTTACAAAACTTGACTATACAGATAAGGGTTGGAGGATAAATATGAGTAAAACCAAACAGAGTCTATATTTTGCTATTGGTGAACAAGTTACTGGAAATTTAGGCAATATACTAAAAGAGGGGCTTGGGAATTTAGAAGATTTTAAAGAGCTTTTTGATGATTTCCTTGATAAGTTTAAACATGTAATTGAGAAAAACTGATGTATACGATTTTAATACTACTTTTTATTATATTGATAGTTGGTGGCTTGGTGTGGGCATATTTTAATTATCTTGGAGTAAAAGGTGAAAAGCTAAAGTTGATAAATCAAGGAATTTGCCCTGAGTGTAAAAAACAGACTATAGAAGTGGTAAATCAAAAAGGTGGCGGGTGCTCTGGTACCTCTTTTGTGGAGTTTAAATGTTCAAATTGCGACTACTCAGATAGTTTTAATCTTGGTGGAGGTTCTTGTAGTAGGAGATAAAACTCTCCTCTATTTTGTAAATTTTATCTCTTTTAGTGTCATAATAGCAGTATTCATACTCCCTACAAATTTAACTTCTTTATGAGGAATTAAAACACCATTTTCTGATTTATAATCTTCATAGCGAGTTAAAAACTCCATTTGCTGAGGTCCCATTTGTAATCTTCCTATAACTTTTTCTATGAGATAGGTCTTTTTAGATACGATATACTCTACTGCAATTGAACCATTTTTTAGGGCTAAAATATACTGTTTGTTATTTTGAGTCATTGTCAAATCTTTTAACCTTTTTTTCAGTTCCAATGGATGATAAAGCCTCATTAATTGCAATCTCATCGCATCTAGCATAGGACCTTTAGCTTGAAGAGTTTTATCTCCAAATATCTTTGTTCCACTCTCTTTATCAACAATTCTTATCTCTTTTTTATCTGGATAGATTATCTCTGTTTTAAAATACTCTGGTAAAATTACAGTTCTTTTATCAAAACCACTTTTATCGGAGTTCATAAACTCTACATTCCATGTCTGTTTGTAGTTATTTAGCTGTAAAAGCTTCTCTTCACCTCCAGATGCAGTTATCATTTTATCAATAACTATGCCTACATCTGATTTTTGTGCAAAAGCAGATGTTATTAGAAATAGTATTGTTAAAAAAATAGTTAAAAATTGCCTCATGTTATGCCTTAGGTTTTATTTTCATACGATTATATCGTAGATAAGTAAATATTAATTGAACTTATTCTCTTTTTGGTCGATTTACTTTATGAATTTTACTATTCGATAAAAATAAATTCCAGGTTATAAGGAGCCTCCCCCGATGAAAAGAAATACCCTAATAAAAATAGTAGTCATATCTAGTGTTGTAAGTGCAGTCTTAGCAGGTTGTGGAAGTGTTGTAGATGATACAAGTGTACAAGATGATTCTGTAAATCAATCTATAGAGATAAGTGGTAAAGCAGTTGATGGATATTTGCAGTATGCAACAGTTTGTTTAGATATATCAAATGATGGTTATTGTCAACAAGAAGAGCCAAAAGCACAAACAACAAAAGATGGTTCATTTACACTTAATATTTCACCAGAGATTCAAGAGAGTGATGGTTTTAATGAAGCGATGCTTCTTGTATATGGAGGCAAAGATGTAGATACAGGAGCAGATTTTAGAGGAAAGTTATTAGCACCTGCTGATGCCAAGATTGTAAATATATCTCCTATTACAACACTTGTTGCAAAAGCGGTACAAAGAGAGCTAAAATCTGATAAAAGATTTACAAAAGAGGAAATAAGAGAGAAAATAAAAGCTTCAAAAAGAGAAGTCGCAAGAATTTTTGATATAGATGAAGATGATATAACACTAGATCCAGTTGCTTTAAAAGATACAAAACCTCATCTAATCAAACATGCTCTAAAAATTCAAAAAGCTGTAGAAGCTATGACAAATGCTAGTGAGGATGATGATGCTATAGAAGAAGTTTATGAAAGATTGGCACAAAATTTAGAGGGTGCTTTAGATTCGCAAGGTATTGATTCTTTGCTTGATGAATCATTCAAAGATGATATGAGCCGAGCAAGAGTTGCAAAAGAGATTACAAGAAATATTGAAAAAGCATTTGAAAAGCTTGATGGAGATTTGGAAAAAATTGCATATTTAACAAAAGAAGATCTCAAAAGAGTTAAAAAAGGAGAGGGAGTTGAGAGAGGTGATGATGATGATTTATTCAAAGATAATCATGACTGGGATGCAGCATATATAAAAAGTGGTTTAGAGGATATTGGGATAGAAGTTCCCTCTCCAGCACAGATTGAGGCTATTAGAAAAAAGGTTGGTAGTGATATTAGACCAGGTGTAGTATTTGATAGTGAAGATGACTTTAAAGATTCTGATAATAAAGAACTTAAAGAGATTTATAGAGATATTGAAAGGGAAAAAGAGAGAAAAAAAGCACAATGGGAGAGAGAAAAAGCAAAAAAAGATGGCAAGAGAGTTAAGTTTGAAAAAGGGATGAAGTTTTATGAGTTCGATAGATATGACACAGATGCAGGATATAGCGAAATTCTTATCGGTGAAAATAGTGTTATAACTTTTAAAGAGTTTGAGCTTAGAGATAAAAATTTTATAGAAAAAACAGATTCTAATGATGATAGTGAAGATAGAGTAGAGTATATTCTTAGAAATGGTAATTGGGAGCAAAGAGTAGATAGTGCCACGATTAATTACAGATTAGATAAAGATGGTGTATTGACTCTCCCTTCTTACAATATGAAAGTATTTATCTTAAATCAAGAAAATATATCAAAATTATATATTCCACTCTTAGGTGATGTTGTCTCTATGCCAGAAGGTTCAAAAGTGAGTTATCTAGGCTTTAAACATCTTTCTGATGAATATATTTTAAATAGCAAAATGAAGATGGAGAGCGGTCAAGTTCTCAAAACACTTTCTGAGTTTGTAGGACAACAGTGTGAAATGAAATATTTTACTACTGTAGATGGAACAGAGTGTAATAATAATACTTTAGGAGGAAAAACTCTTTATGGAAAGTGGGGTATTGAAACAAAAGGTGATGTAGAAATCCTTACGGTAAAACACTCTGCTTTTTCAAATGGATACTCAGAAATATATGCCCAGCTGGATGGAACTTTGTATAGAGGTTTTATAGAAGAGAAAGGTTTTGAAAAAGATCCTGAACCAAACTATAACAATATAGCTATTGACGCGATTAAAAAAGCATTAATTGATGGTGATTATGGTGATAATATTTCAATTCCAGTTGAGGTTGAGACAGAGATGAAAATGTAGAAATTTGGTGGAGATTTAATCCACCAAATTAGTTGATAAAGCTATATAAAAGTGCTATCTCCTCTTTCCAGATACTACTATCAATCGTTTCAAGTATCAGCGGTATATCGTCCATTCTATCATCATTCATGATAAACCTAAAAGCGTCTAATCCAATTTTTCCCTCTCCCAAACTATGATGGCGATCTACTCTTGAGCCAAGATCAGGTTTTGAATCATTTAGATGCATCCCTTTTAGATGCTCAAATCCAACTTTTTCATCAAACTCTCTCCATGTTTTATCATAAGCCTCTTTTGTTCTGATATCATAACCTGCTGTGAACATATGGCAAGTATCTATGCAAACTCCAACTCTCGATTTGTCGATAGAGTTTTCTATCAAGTATCCAAGGTGTTCAAAATCAAATCCAAGATTAGTTCCTTGTCCAGCTGTGTTTTCGATGACTAAGATAACATCTTTAGTCTCTTTTAGTGTCTCATTCATACTTTGAGATATACGATTTAAACACTCCTCTATACTAATCTTTTTTAGATAACTTCCAGGGTGAAAATTTAGCCTATCTAGTCCTAATTGTTCGCACCTTTGAACTTCATCTATAAAAGCTTCTCTTGATTTATGGAGTTTCTCCTCTTCTGGATGTCCAAGATTTATAAGATAACTGTCATGTGGGAGTACATGAGAGGGTAAAATTTCTGATAATTCTAAATTTTTTTTAAACTTATCTATCGTTTTGGCATCTAGTGGTTTTGCTTTCCACTGTCTTTGGTTTTTTGTAAATAGAGCAAATGCCTTAGCTCCAATCTCTTTTGCATTTAATGGTGCATTAAAAACCCCTCCACTTGCACTTACATGTGCACCTACAAACTTTGCTATTTTAGCTCCTTTAATTTCATTATGATTTTGTTTTGTTTATCTTTAAAATAGATACTACCTTTTGATGTTTGGTATTTTATATTATATTTGTCAGTTTTTATCCGTTGTATAAATCCATTTGTTGTTTCTTTAAGATTTTTTCCTTCAAAAATTGGCTCTCCTTGTAAAACATTTCCAATCAACTCATCTGGATATTCACTAACTAAAAAGCTTTGGTTAAATCCGTGTTTTGTATTGCATAGACTTCCTACACAGATATCGTCGCTATTTTTTACTTTTAAGTCTAATACTGGTTTCCCCATGGCTAAAACATTTAAGCGTAGCATTTTATTTGATTTGACTAAAAAGCCGGTATCTGAAAAAGCGAATTTTTTAGTTTTCATCGTTACTTTATAACTCTTTGATGGCTCTTCTACCTCTATTTCTATTATCTCTTTTTCAACCTCTGGTTGTTTTGGAACTATTTTTTCTATTTTTGGCTCTAGTTTAGGTTCTTGTATCTGTGTCGTTGTCGGGTTTTTAACTGGTTTTTTATCTACTTGTTTTGGAATACATCCAGTTATAAAGAGTGATAAAATTACTATAAAAAAAGTCCATCTCATTTTTGCTCCTAAAATTTAATATATACACTATATTAACATATATTTTATTTATTAAAAAGTAATATTTAGATATAATCGGCGACAATTTTAATCATGAGGGATACAAATGAACATCAAAACAGAGAAAATTGATAGTGCAAACTGTTCTATAAGTGCTACAATTTCTAAAGAGTATATAGAGCAAAAAGAGAATGCTCTTGCAAGCACAGCAGCAAGAGATATGAAAATCGATGGTTTTAGAAAAGGAAAAGTTCCAGCACATGTTGTAAAAGCAAGATATGGTGATAAATTAGCTGAAGATGCAAAAAATGAAGCGGTTAGAGAAGTGTATGAAAAAGGTGTAGAAGATCTTAAAATTGAACAGTCTGCAATTATAGGCGAACCAAATGTCAAAAAATTTGATGAAAAAGATGGTTCTATTGAGATGGAGATTGTTCTTTCAACTAGACCAGAGTTTAAGCTTGAAGGTTATAAAGAGTTGGTTCCCGAAATTAAAAAACCAAAAGCAACCAAAAAAGAGGTTGATGAGAAGATAGAAGAGATGAAAAAAGCTTCAGCAAAACTTGAAAAAGTAGAAGATAAGAGAGCTCTTAAAAGTGGTGATTTTGCTTTGATTGACTTTGAGGGCTTTGTAGATGATGAATCATTTGCAGGTGGAAAAGCAGAAGCATATAACCTAGAAATTGGTAGCAAAAGCTTTATAGAAGGTTTTGAAGAACAACTCATAGGAATGATGGCTGATGAAAACAGAGAAATTACAGTAACCTTTCCAAAAGAGTATAACAATAAAGATTTAGCAGGAAAAGAGGCAATGTTTAAAGTAGTACTTCTTGAAATTCAAGAGAAGGTTATTCCTGCCGATATAGACATAGAAACTTTGAAAGAGATGCTACCTAACGAGGAAGCACCAACAAAAGAGTTACTAGAGACAAAAGTAAAAGAGCAAATAGTTGCAGAGAAACTTAGTAAAATTTACCAAGAAGAGACAAAGCCAAAATTTGTAGAAGCACTGATAGAGAAGTTTGATATCGATCTTCCTTTAAATATTGTTGAGCAAGAGATGGATATGGCATTTAGAAATGCTTTCTCTACATTTGATGAAGATGAGGTTAAAAAATACTCAACAGACGCTGAGGCAGCAAAAGAGAAGCGAGAAGAGTACAGAAGTGATTCAAGTGATAGTGTAAAGCTTACTTTTATCGTAGATGAATTAGCAAAAGCTGAAGAGGTTATTGTAGATGACCAAGAAGTTATGCAAACTATCTATTTTGAAGCTTTACAAGCGGGGCAAGACCCACAAGCCTATATCAAGCAGTATGAAGAGCAAGGGCTTTTACCAGCTGTTAAGATGGCATTGATTGAGGATAGACTATTTCATAAACTTTTTGAACAAAAGTAAAAGGATATATAGATGAGTTATGTACCAATAGTAGTAGAAAAAACAGGTCGTGGAGAGAGAAGTTATGATATCTTTTCAAGACTTTTAAAAGATAGAATTATTATGTTAAGTGGAGAGGTAAATGATGGAGTTGCATCCACTGTTGTTGCTCAACTACTCTTTTTAGAAGCTGAAGATCCAGACAAAGATATCTATCTTTATATAAATTCTCCAGGTGGTGTCATAACAAGTGGAATGAGTATGTATGATACAATGAACTATATCAAGCCTGATGTTTGTACGATTTGTATAGGGCAAGCGGCTTCTATGGGTGCATTTTTACTTGCATCTGGTGCAAAAGGTAAAAGATATGCTTTACCAAATGCAAGAATTATGATACATCAACCATTAGGTGGTGCACAGGGTCAAGCGACTGATATTCAAATTCAGGCAAAAGAGATTCAAAGAATGAAAGATAGTTTAAATCATATTCTGGCAAAACAGACAGGACAAGAGTTATCAAAAATAGAAGCAGATACAGATAGAGATTTTTTTATGAGTGCTAGTGAATCTTGTGAATATGGTCTTGTAGACAAAGTTTTAGAAAAAAATTTCACATAAGCTAAGGAAGAGAAGTGTTGGGTTTAGATAAAGATGGCAAGGTTAAGAAGAGGGGTGATGATTTTGAACCTATTGTTGATGAAACTATTGGAGGTTTAAAAGAAGCAACTGCTAAACAAAATACTATTGTTTTAAAACAGCTTAATCTATATGGAAGACAAGTTGTTGATAAAATGATTAAAGAAAATATTCCACCAACTCCTGCTAATTATGCGATATACTTTGAAAAACTTCTTGAAGATAAACCTCTAAATCAAAAACAAAATATCAATACTGTCTTAGAGATGGAGAAAGTTGAAGATTTTGATTATGTTTTAAAAATAGAAAATAACATTCATACAGGCTTTACCCAAGTTAAAGAGATGATGGATTCTATATCTGTTGTTTACTCAAAGATAAATAAACTTAGAAATATAACAAAGTTAAAAAAAGATGAGTTGGCAAAAGGTACAACAAGCAAGCTAAGCCTAATCTCTTATGATGAAGATTTGAGAGCAATTAGTGATGTTCTTACAAGTCAACAAAAAACGCTTAAAGAGAAATATAATAGCGTAGCAACAGTTGTTAAGAGTTTTAACAATGAGAGTATATTTGATAAGAAATATGATGTTTACAATAAAAATTACCTTCTAAAAGCTATTGATTCTGAGAAAAGTAACATAGAAAATTTTGGTTCTGAGGGTGTTCTTTTAGCTTTAAGAGTTAAAAAAAGTGCATTAGACAATATAAGGCTCACTCGTGATAAAGAGCTTATAATAAAAACCGTAGGTAAAATGATACTTAAGAGATCTAGAAGAAGTGATATAGTGACACATTTTGATGATGGTGTTTTTATGTTGATTTTAAAACATACAAATGCACAACAAGCTGAAAAAACGATAGAGAGCATAGAGCATATGATAAGCTTCTCTAACTATATAGTAGATTCAGAAACTATCGATATAAAACTTGATTTTGCACTTTCAAATATTGACCCGCAAAAGACAAAAGAGCAGATTATTGCTACTGCCCTTGATGGATTTCCAAGTTAGTGTATGATTAGAGAGATTATAACTTATCCAAACAAGCTTTTAAAACAAAAATCTACACCTGTGGTAGATTTTGATGATAAGCTTCACTCTTTATTGGATGATATGTATGAGACTATGATTTCAAAAAATGGCATAGGATTAGCCGCCATACAAATTTCTATACCTTTAAATGTACTTATTATCAATTTGCCAAATGAAGATGATGAACAGACAAAAGATACTCTTATAGAGATTATAAATCCAAAGATTATCGAACAAAAAGGCTCAATGTTATATACAGAAGGGTGCCTTAGTGTACCTGAGTATTTTGATGATGTTTCAAGAGCTCAAAAAATAGAAGTCCAGTATCAAGATAGAGATGGAAAAACTATCTCTTGTATCTATGAAGACCTTATGGCAATCGCTTTTCAACATGAGTGTGATCACTTAAAAGGGGAACTCTTTATAGAAAAATTATCATTTTTAAAAAGAAAAAAATTTGAAAAAGATTGGAAAAAGAAGCTAAAAGGCAAAAAGTAGTTGAAGCAGGTCCATTGTGCCACGATGGATGGCTTTGATGCAAAAGTTGTAGATGTTGAGGTTGCTTTTGTCAGGGCTCTTCCTAGCTTTGCAATTGTTGGTTTAGCTCAAACTTCTATACAAGAGTCAAAAGAGAGAGTTAAATCAGCCTTATCTGCGATAGATTTTAAGTTTCCACCACAAAAGATTACTGTTAATCTCTCTCCCTCTGATTTGAAAAAAGAGGGGAGTCACTTTGATCTCTCTATCGCATTGCTTATAGTTTTGCAAAAAAGCAAAATCAATTTTGATGGTTTTTTTGTTTTTGGTGAACTTGGGCTTGATGGCACACTCAAAGATACAAACTCTATATTTGCTATTATCCTCTCACTTGTCAATGATGGATTACTTAAAAAAGTGATAATTCCCAAAGCAAGCGTAGAAAAAGTCTCAAAAATACCAAATATTGAGATCTATTCTGCAGATAATCTTCAAGATGCAATAGATATCTTTGAAGCTCCACAAAATGCCACTAAAATCATCTCAAATGAAGCCCTTGACTTTAGATTTTTAGAGTTTAATAATAAAAAATACTATTTTATTGAAAAGTTTGAACTCGATTTTTTAGAGATAAAAGGGCAGATAAGAGCAAAAAGAGCCTCTTTAATAGCAGCTTCTGGAAACCATAATATACTCTATGAGGGAAGTCCTGGATGTGGGAAAAGTATGAGTGCTAAAAGATTGAAATATATACTTTCTCCTTCAAGCTTGGAGGAAATTTTACAAAAAGCAAAGCTAGATGCACTTGAAGGTATTGAACCTGATTTTAGTCCGCAAAAGAGTTTTAGATCCCCACACAATAGTGCTTCAAGAGCTAGTATCTTTGGAGGTGGAAGCAAAAATGCAAGTATTGGAGAGAGTGCTTTAGCACACAATGGAATACTCTTTTTTGATGAATTTCCACATTTTCAAAAATCAACATTAGAGAGTCTTAGAGAGCCACTTGAAGATTACAAAGTATTGATATCAAGGGTTCACACAAAGATAGAGTACAAAACAAAATTTCTTTTCATCGCTGCTATGAACCCATGTCCTTGTGGAAATCTCTTTAGCAATCATAAAGAGTGTAGATGCACAGATTTAGAACTTAGCAGATATAAAAATAGACTCTCTTCTGCTCTTCTTGATCGTATTGATATTTATGTACAAATGGATGAGATAAAGATAGAAGATAAGGCAACAATAAGCTCAAAAGAGATGTTTGATAAGGTAAAAATTGCCTTTTTAAACCAACTAAAAAGAGGACAGAGTGAACTAAATGGAAAATTATCTGATAAAGATATACAGAAATATTGTCTGTTAGATGATGAGTGTGAGAGTATTTTAAACAGTGCAACGCAAAGGTTTGATTTAAGCCAAAGAGCCATCAACAAAGCCTTAAAAGTTGCAAGAACTATAGCAGATATAGAAACAAATAGTAAAATCAATAAAAAACATCTTCTTGAAGCATTAAGCTTTCGGATGAGATAATTTTGATACAATTGGCTTATGAAAAAAGTTTACAAAGAGGTATCCACCTTAGATAAAATATGTTATGACTCCTTCAATTTAAGTGAAGATTTATTGATGGAGCATGCTGCTTTTGGTATAAAAAATATTTTGCCTAAAAAATCTAAATCTATCTTAATAGTAGCAGGTCCTGGAAACAATGGAGCTGATGGTGTTGCTCTTGCTCGTATGTTACATCTTGATAAAAAAGTTTCCCTTTTTATGCCATTTGGGGCAAAATCAGCTATGGCAAAGTTGCAACTAAAAAGAGCTTTGAGTGTTGGTATAAGAGAGATAGATAAGATTAAAAATAGATATGATGTTGTTATTGACTCTATTTTTGGTTCAGGGTTAAGCACTTCTCTTGATGATAAAACTCAAACTCTCTTAACAAAACTAAATAGCCTAAAAGCACTAAAAATAGCTTGTGATATACCAACAGGAATTACAAGTGAAGGAGAGATAGAAAGTATAGCTTTTATCGCAGATATCACCATAACTATGGGAGCTTACAAAGAGGCTCTTTATAGTGATAAGGCAAAAGATTTTACGGGAAAGATTAAGTGTGTTGATTTGGGAGTTAGTCATAAACTTTATGAGAGAGAGGCTGATACATTTCTTTTAGAAAAAAAGGATATGAAGCTCCCCTATCGAAAAAATAGAAATACTCATAAGGGAGATTTTGGACATCTATCAGTTGTTGCAGGTAAAAAACAAGGTGCAGGGGTGATAGCAGCAATGGCTGCATATGCTTTTGGAGCAGGATTAGTAACAATTGTTGAAAATGAGCCATATACAGTACCATACTCTCTTATGAGCAGCACTACACTGCCACACAATAACACAGCAGTTTGCATCGGAATGGGGCTTGGAAATCAGTTTGATGATGATTGCCTAAGAAAGTTTTTATTATCTCACGATAACCCTATGTTGCTAGATGCAGATTTATTTTATTGTGATATTTTGGTAGAGGTTTTAGATAAAAAGAGTAATCTTGTTTTGACACCTCATCCAAAAGAGTTTTCTTCACTTTTAAAGATGACAAAAGTAGCAGATGTGAGTGTTGAAGAGATTCAAAAGAGTAGATTTAAATATATAAGACTCATAAGCCAAAAATATCCAAATGCAGTTTTTGTACTAAAAGGGGCAAATACTCTAATCTCTCAAAATGGTATAGTATATATTCAAAAATTTGGTACAAATGCACTTAGCAAAGGTGGTAGTGGAGATGTGCTTGGTGGGCTTATAGCTTCACTTTTGGCACAAAACTATACTCCACTCAAAGCTGCTATCACAGGTTCATTAGCTCATGCTTTCTCTTGTAAGAGGTTTAACAAAAATAGTTATGCGTTAACTCCAGATGCATTGATAGAGGGAGTAAAATCACTTTGAAAAAGATAGTAATACTCTTTAGTGGAGAGGGAAGCAACCTTGAAAATCTTATAAAAACTCTACATAAAAAGAGTGTAGAAGTTGTTATGGCTATTACAAATAATCCAGATGCAAAAGGTATAGAAAAAGCAAAAAGATATGGTGTAGATACCATGATATTAAATCACAAACAGTACACTTCAAGAGAAGAGTTTGATACAAAATTAGTTAAATATATAGATAGTTTAAATGTAGATTTAGCAGTGTTGGCGGGTTTTATGAGGATTTTAACTCCAGTTTTTACAGACCAAATAAAGGCTATAAATATTCACCCATCTTTGCTTCCTCTTTTCAAAGGTGCAGATGCTTTAAATAGAAGTTTTAACTCTCCTATGAAGGTAGCAGGAGTGAGTGTTCATAAGGTAGTCTCTGAAGTTGATGGAGGGGAGATAGTAGCTCAAAAATGTTTTGATAAATCGCAGATGGATTTTGAAACTTTTAAAGAGAGTATCCACAGATGCGAACATGAGATTTTCCCTCGTGCTGTGATTGAGGTATTAAATAACTAATTTATACCATATAGAGTTATTAGACCTTTTGTGGGTTATGATTCCTGTCTCTATTGTCATCGTAATTTATGCTAGGTGGATTAGTGATGCAACTACCGTTTTTTATGCTCTTTTTAGGATGTTTGTACAGCTTATCTTGATAGGATATGTACTTATCTATCTCTTTGATACTAAATCGCCCTATTTAGTTGTTTTTGTACTTTGTGTTATGTTGATTGCATCTAGTATTATTTCTCTTCGTCCGCTTCAAAAAAAAGATAAAGTTTTATATTTTAGGGCTTTTATCGCTATTGCAGTTGGGGGAATTTTTACACTTATTGTTGTATTTGCTGGGGTTTTGGATTTGACTCTTTGGTATGAGCCTAGATTTTTGATTCCACTCTCTGGTATGATTTTTGCAAACTCTATGAATAGTGTGAGTGTTGCTGCTGAGAGATTTGAGAGTGAAATGAATAGAAAAAATAGTTACACAGATGCAAGAGCCTTATCTTACAAAGCAGCACTTATCCCTGTTATCAATGCACTTTTTGCAGTAGGTTTAGTTTCACTTCCAGGGATGATGACAGGGCAGATTCTCTCAGGCGTTGATCCCTTGATTGCGGTGAGATACCAGATTATGGTGATGTTGATGATTTTAGGTTCATCTGGGATATCAACTGCTATCTATCTAGTACTTTTGAGAAAAAGCTCATTAACTATTAAATAATTTTCTTTTTTGTCGATTTTGCATTTATAATATTAAAAAGGAGAAATTATAATGTTGTCGAATCTAACAATCAAGAGTAAGTTACTAATTTTAGTAGCTATACCAACAGCACTAATTATATTTTTTGGAGGCTCAATAATTTTGAATGATTTTAAAATCAAACAAGATGTTGGAAAAGTAAAAGAGTTATCAGGGCTTAGTGAGCAAATTAGCCTTTTAATACATGAAACTCAAAAAGAGAGAGGTGCTAGTGCGGGATTTGTTGGGAGTGGTGGAGTGAGGTTTAAAACCAAGCTTAAAAGCCAAAGAGAACTTACAGATGAGAGAAAAAGAGAGTTTGTAACATTTGTAGATAGTTTTCATTTTTCAGATTTTCCAAGTGAGCTTAAAGACAGAACTGTTCAACTTTTGAGTGATTTAAATCGTCTTGAGTCGATGAGAGAAAAAATTTCGAGTTTAGATATAAATTTAAAAGATACAGTTGATTACTATACAAACATGAATGCAAAAATGCTTTATATTGTGAGTGACAATGCAAAAAACTCTCCCAAAAATGAAATTACAAAAGCACTTTCAGCATATTTTGTATTTTTAGAAGCAAAAGAGAGAGCAGGAGTTGAGAGAGCTGTTATGAGTGGTGTTTTTGCAAGAGATAGTTTTACAACGCAAACACATCATAAATTTATAGATTTGATGTCAGAGCAAAAAGCATTTATAAAAACCTTTGAGGGGTTCGCTCCTAAAAAGCTTATTGTATTTTACGAAAATAAAATGGACTCTACCTCTGTAAAAGAGGTAGAGAGGATGAGAAATATTGCTATAGAAAAAGCACCTGTTGGTGGTTTTGGAGTAAATCCTGAGTATTGGTTTGATACAATTACAAAAAAGATAAACATTTTAAAAGAGATTGATGATGAAATCGCTAAATATCTTAATAGTAATATTGAAGTATTTGAATCAAATTTAATTTCGCATTTAGTAATTAGTTCAGTTTTGGTATTAATTGCAGTTTTATTTAATATATTGTTTGCGATGTTTTTAATAAAAGGGATAAATCACTCTATATCTAAGCTCAAAACAAAAATTGAAGAGATAGCCACTTCTAAAGATTTATGTACACAAATAGATACTTCAAGCAATGATGAAATTGGACAAATTGCAAAAGCTGTAAAAAATTTAATAATAAATACTTCAGTAGCAATAAAACATGCACAAATTGAAACAGATAAAAATCAAGTTGCAACAGATAGAATGAATGGTACATTTTCTGAAATCACTGTAAATATTGAAAATGAAGCTAATATGATAGAAAAAACTTCTAACAATGCAAATCAACTACAAAATACTTTATCAAGTTCAGTTTATGAAGCAAATGAGACAAGAGATAATATACAACAAGCTCAAGAAAAACTAGATAAGGCAAAAGATAAAGTTATGAGTATGATAAATACGATGAATGACAATTCACATAGCGAAATAGCACTAGCAGATAAGCTAAATCAACTAAGTGCAGATGCAGAACAGGTTAAGTCTGTACTAGGAGTTATCAGTGACATAGCAGATCAAACAAATCTCTTAGCACTAAATGCAGCAATCGAAGCTGCAAGAGCAGGTGAACACGGAAGAGGTTTTGCTGTTGTTGCTGATGAGGTAAGACAACTAGCAGAGAGAACTCAAAAATCACTTGGTGAGATAAATGCAACTATAAGTGTCATAGTTCAATCAATCATGGATGCAAGTGGAGAGATGAATAAAAATGTTGAAAACATCACAATGCTCACAGAGACATCAAATGAAGTGCAAAGTGAAGTTGAAGAGGTAAGTTATGCTATGCAAAATGCAGTTACAAATGTAAATCAAACAACAGCCTCAATCTCTGATTCATCAAAGATGATGAATGGCTTTATAGCTACTATGGATGAGATAAAAACATTATCGATGCAAAATAATGATAATATTCACGGTGCAGCAAAAACAACAGATGAGCTTAAAAATGCTGCTAAGGATTTGAAAAAGTCACTTGGTGAGTTTACTTGTAGAGTGTAGTATCTAAGACGAATAAAAGTATAATTTTGTTCTAAAAAATTATACTTTTATAGGGGAAGATATGAACGATACATTAAAAATAGGGAAATATGAGTTTGCAAGTAGATTAATCGTGGGTAGTGGAAAATACCCAGATTTTCAAACAACAAGAGATGCTACACTAGCAAGTGGCTCAAACATGATAACAGTAGCAGTAAGACGAGTAAATATAACTAATCCAAACGAAGAAAATCTTATGGATTATTTTAAAGATACAGATGTACAGATTTTGCCAAATTCAGCAGGATGTACAACCGCCGAAGATGCAATCACACTATTTAGAATGGTAAGAGAAGCTACAGGAATAGATATAATTAAGATGGAAGTTATAGGCGATACCGCAAAAACACTCTATCCAGATGTTATAGACACACTAAAAGCTACAGAAGTTTTAGCCAAAGAGGGCTTTACTATCATGGCATATACAAATGATGATCCAATTATGGCAAAAAAACTAGAAGATGCAGGAGCCGCCGCTATAATGCCTCTAGCTGCTCCAATAGGAAGTGGTTTAGGAATTCAAAATAGATATAATGTACTTTTTATCAAAGAGGCAGTCAAAGTTCCTGTAATTGTGGATGCAGGAATAGGATGTGCAAGTGACTCCTCAATCGCTATGGAGATAGGTTCTGATGGAGTTTTAACAAACACAGCAATAGCCCAATCGGACAACCCAGTTCTTATGGCAGAAGCTATGAAATTAGCCGTTAAAGCGGGTCGTATGAGCTTTCTTGCAGGTAGAATTTCTAAAAAACCATTTGCAACAGCCTCCTCTCCAACAGAAGGTTTAGTAGAATTTAGCAAAAAGGGTTAAAATCTATTGACAAATCAGGTGTAATTGGGTACAATCTCTGACTCAAAACAAGATGTTTTGAAGTTCGGAGTGTAGCGCAGCCTGGTTAGCGCACCTGGTTTGGGACCAGGGGGTCGAAGGTTCGAATCCTTTCACTCCGACCATGTATATATAAGAATTGTGATAAATTATGGTGAGATTAGCTCAGTTGGTTAGAGCACTGGTTTGTGGTGCCGGGGGTCGCGGGTTCGAATCCCGTATCTCACCCCAGTAACTAAGCGAGATTTTGCGCTCGTGGCTCAATTGGATAGAGCAACAGACTTCGGATCTGTAGGTTATAGGTTCGACTCCTATCGAGCGTGCCACTTTTTTTTATGTTTTTATGCGCTCGTAGCTCAGCTGGATAGAGCATCGCCCTTCTAAGGCGAGGGTCTCAGGTTCGAATCCTGACGGGCGTACCATTTTATTGTTTTTGTGCGGATGTGGTGAAATTGGTATACACGCCAGACTTAGGATCTGGTGCCTCACGGCGTGAAGGTTCAAGTCCTTTCATCCGCACCATCTATAAACCCCTTGTTTTAGGGATTTAATTGACTTAAGGTTTACTAAGGGGATACCTTGGGGAATACTTACTCTTCAAAAATACTCTTTTATTTAAAAATTTACTTCTTTTTATGATGTTACTTATTGTTGCAACTTTTGGGCTATTTAAAAAGCTGACTATGTGTTCCTATTCTTTGAAGATATAAAACATCATCTTTCACGGTGTAGATAATCAACATATCACCACCAAGATGAAATTCTCTAAAGTTTTTATACTCTCCCATCAAAGAGTGGTCAAGTGCTTCACTTGGTGGAACTTTATTGGAGAGTATCAAAGAGAGGTACTTTATCTTTTTTGTATACTGCTCATCTGTGAGTTTTACTTTTAGTTCATCTTTGCGATAAAACTTATGTCTTTTTAAAAGCATTATTTCTTTAAATCTTCAAGTGTGATATCTTCATAGTTTTTATTACTCTTAACATCTTTCATCGCTTGAAGTGTTTCATCATTTGGAATTTTTAAATCAAAAGGTAATCCCTTGTTAAAAACAGATTGAGCCAAAAACATATTTACTGCATCACTTAGAGTTAAGCCATATTGTTTATAAATATCTTTAGCTTGTGCCTTTAGATTTGTGTCTAAATATACATTTGTTCTTGTTTTTTCCATAACCATAACTAAGTCCTTTTCTTCTATTATAACACAAAGTATGTGTTTTTTCAAGATGTTGTTTTCAAAATATCTATAGACGGTAGAGTTACTGATAACATTGTTATCGAAAGATACCGATACTATCTATATTGAGATATTGTGCCATTTATGGCATAATATAGAAAAAAGTATAGTTATGAAGCGATTAGAATTGATAAATAAAATCATAGAGAGAAAAGAACAGCTAAACATAACCATTGAAAACCTTGCAAAACTAAGTAATGTAAGTGTTAGAACAGTAAATAGAGTCTTGAAAAATGAAGATGTTAAACTAAGCACTATAGAAGAGATAACAAACTTTTTAGGTTTAGACTTTGCAGGAAATGAACAGATATCAATTAAGGAGTTAAAGGAGAAAAGAGCACATCAAAAAGCTCTCTTTCTTGCGTCACTTGTTCAGGGTACATCAGCACTAGAGCAGCAAGGCTTGGATGATAAAAGCTTAAACAATATCATATCTATGTATGAAAAAGAGTTTCTAAGTGGTAACTACCAAAACAGACTTTGGGTAGCATAGATGAAAAACTCTACTAAGCCTATAGACGATGCTACCCCACTTGATGATATACCAGGACTCAAACTACCACTTAATAAAGTTTATACTATACAAGAGATTTATGTACATGAAGCTAACAATATTGCACTTGCTACTTTAAAGTATCTCTCAGCACCTCCATCTAAAAAATTAGCACCATTTACCTATGAGTGGTTCTCAACCCTTCATAAAGATATGTTTGGTGATGTGTGGAATTGGGCTGGGAAGTTTAGACAAGTGGAACTCTCTATTGGTATAAAAGCTTATCAAATACCAACATTCCTAAAAGAGTTAGCAGATGATATAGCTTATTGGGATGAAAACCAAACATTTGATATATATGAAACAGCAGCGAGGATTCACCATAGAGCAGTACAGATACATCCATATCAAAATGGAAATGGTAGATGGTCTAGGATGTTGGCAAATATCTACCTTTTACAACATGGCTCTATGCCAGTTAAATGGCAAGAAGATCTTCTCTCGAAAGAGAACCCTAAAAGAGATAAGTATATACAAGCACTAAAAAGTGCTGATAGTGGGGATTACTTTAACTTAATAGAAATCCACAAAATAACATATTAGATTAGTAATAAAACTTGTAATTTATCCTTGAAAAAACATAAAGTTTGCGTTATGATAACTTAAGTTTTAAATAATCATACCAATGTCAATAACACTACCAATAAAATCGGTGGAGTAACGATAAGTCCAAATTTACTATATTGCCAAAATCCTATCTTTATACCTTTTTGATTTAGAGTGTGAAGCCAAAGTAAGGTTGCTAAAGAGCCAAATGGTGTCATTTTAGGTCCTAGGTTGCATCCTACTATATTTGCATAAATCATTGCGTCATTTCCTATATCTTTAAGAGCTATATCCATTATCATAATTGTTGGCATATTGTTCATAAAAGCACTCAAAAATGCACTGATAAAGCCCGTTGATATGACAGCTATGAGATTTCCCATAGTATTTAAATCTTGTAAAATTATGGTTAGATACTCTGTTAATCCTGCATTTTTTAAACCATATACAACTACATAAAGCCCAAGAGAAAACCAAACAACTTGCCAAGGTGCATCTTTGATAATTTTTGCAGGTTCTACGGTCTTTAAAAGTGCAGATATAAGTAAAAACAGTAATCCCCCACCAAGAGCAAACACAGAGATAGGGATATCATAAATATCTCCTATAAAATATCCAACAAGCAACATCCCTAAAAATATCCAAGAAAAATAGAACAAAGCCTTATGTTTTAATACACTTTCAGCTGCTTTAAGTAAATCGATATCAACTATTTTTGGAATATCGTTTCTAAGCACCAAAAATAGAACTACAATAGTTGCTATCACACTAACTACAAATGGTAAAAACATATTTGAAAAATATTCAAGAAAACCTATATCAAAATAGTTTGCAGTAACTATATTTGTGAGATTTGAAAATACAAAAGGCAGGGATGCACTATCACTTATAAAACCACCAGCGAGTAAAAAGGCTAAAATAGTTTTTGCATTTAGTTTTAATACTCTCATCTTCGCAAGTAAAATAGGAGTCAATATAAGTGCCGCTCCATCGTTTGCAAACAGAGCTGAAACCAAAGCCCCTAACAAGATGGAGTAGATAAACATTTTCCTGCCACTTCCATTTGAAAACTTTGCCATTTTCAAAGCACACCACTCAAAAAAGCCTATTTCATCAAGTACCAAAGAGAGTATGATAATACCGATAAATGCTAGCGTTGCATCCCAAACAATATCCCAAACGATAAATAGGTCATTAAAACTTACAACCCCAAGAGTAAATGCAACGATACCACCTACAACAGCAGTTGTACCTATTTGAAGTCCACGAGGTTGCCAGATAACAAATATGAGTGTTATTAAAAATATACTACTTGCTAAAATCAAGAAAATTTCTCTTTTATTTTAGTCAAAAGTCTATCTTTTATAAGTTTATATGTCTTTTCAAATGCCTCAAACTCTTTTCCATCAGGGTCTTGAAACCCTACATGGATTTTATTGGTTTTTTTTGGAAATGCCGGACAAGTTTCATCTGCATGGTCACATACTGTTACAACTAAATCAAAATCGATATCTATAACCTCATCAAGATGCTTTGAGTAGTAATCATCCCTCCAAGCATTGTGGAGTTTTAAAACTTTTTTTGCATTTGGGTTTATTTTGCCTGTTGGTGCTATGCCACAACTGTATGCATCTATGCCTTCTAACTCTTTGTTTATCAGAGCTTCACCTATTATTGAGCGACAACTATTTCCAGTGCACATGATTAAAACTTTTTTATTCAATTTCACAACCTTTTTCTTTCTTAAATAGTGGCAAGAGTAAAAAATATGCCATAAGTGATAACATTATCACAGCTGAAGCTTGTTCAAGTAGACCAAACTCTTCTGCATGTTCTATCAATTGTCCTTCTAAAAGGGTTGGAAAAAATATATCTAACATATATCCAAAGATAAGACTAAATATACCGATAACACTCAGATATATTATCAACGCTCTCTTTCCTAAGGTTTTTAAGACTACACCCATAGTTACACTATTTGTAGCAGGACCAGCACTCAAAAGTATAAAAGCGGCACCGCCACTAAGTCCACTAGCAATTAGTGAAGCTGCAATTGGAAGTGAGGCGGTTGCACATATATATATAGGCATAGAAAAGAGTAAAATTAAAAGATATGTTAAAAATAGATTTTCATTTAAAAAATCTGATATATTTGAGGGGATAAAAGTGGTGATTATCGCACCTAAAATAAGCCCATAAAAAAGGGGTTTTGCAAAATCCTTAAATATATCAAAAATAGCATAATCAAACAGCTTTTTTATACTAAATTTTCTCTTCTCTTTACTGCTACAATTATCACTACAGCAGCTTTTATACTCCTCTTGTTTCTCATCTGGAACTTGACCAAATAGATTTTGTAACACTCCAGCTACAATTGCAATAATAAGTGAAGTTATAACTCTATAAATTGTAAAAATCCATCCAAAAAATCCATAAGTTGCCAAAATGGAGTCAGCTCCTGTTATTGGAGTAGAAATTAAAAAGCTCAAAACCGAACCACTACTAGCACCCTCTTTTTTTAAACTTGTAGCAAAGGGGATAACACTACAAGAACAAAGTGGCAAGGGGATACCAAATAATGAAGATTTGATAACTGAACCAAAACTGTTACTTCCTAGATGCTTAGAGATAAAATCATCAGGAATTATCTGTTTTAAAGCACCTGCTATCAAAACACCAATAAGGATATATATAGCCATATCATTTGTAAGTGTCCAAAAGTTTATGAAAAATTCGTTGATATATTGTGTCATGGATGTGATTTTAGCAAATTTTAATATATATTGTATTATTCGGGTTAAATATGGTAAAATTCTTGGCTAAACAAAAACATATAGGGGAATTAAAAAATGTATTTTGAAGAGGAACAAGGCTTTATAAAGCAAAGTCTTAAAGTAGAAGAGAAGATATTTGAAACAAAAAGCAAATATCAAAAGATAGAAGTTTATAAAAGTACTGATTTGGGGAATATCTTGGTGCTTGATGGAAATGCTATGATGAGTCAAAAAGATGAGTTTATCTATCATGAAATGTTAGCCCATGTACCGATTTGCACACATAGGGAGCCGTCAAAGGTTTTGATTATTGGTGGAGGAGATGGTGGCACTGCTAGAGAGGTTTTAAGGCATAGTGATATTAGTGTCGATTTGGTTGAAATTGATCAAGAAGTTATTGATGTATCAAAAAAGTATTTTTTAGGGATAGATGAAGTATATAAAAATCCTAGATTAAATCTTACTATTGGTGATGGTGTAGATTTTATTGCAAATGCTGAAGATAAGAGTTATGATATTATTTTGGTTGACTCTACAGATGCAAAAGATTATGCCCAAGGACTTTTTTCACCAGCATTTTATGCACAAGCAAACCGAGTTTTAAAAGATGATGGATTGATTGCAGTGCAGGGAAGTAGTTGGTTTGTAGAGATGGATGAACATAAAGAAATTTTGAAAAAGATGGGGTCACTTTTTGGAATTGTTATGCCTTATAGATATGAGATGATAAGTTATCCAGGAGTTAATTGGAATTTTATTTTAGCATCTAAAAAGTATCATCCAACTGCAGATATCATACTCCAAAGAGCTGATCTTATAGAGGGGCTTAAGTATTACAATTCAGATATACAAAGAGCCTCTTTTGCCGTACCAACTTATGTGAAAAAAGAGTTATTAGGAATTGCAAAAAATTGAGTTTTAAAAATGCTATCGCACTAACAGGAGGGATTGCTACTGGTAAAAGTAGTGTATGTTCCCTTCTTTCAATGTATGGTTTTAAGATAATAGACGCTGATAAGGTTGCTCATCAGATGCTTGTGCTTCACGCTACTAAAGTGGAGAAGATATTTGGTGTGGAGTATATAGATGAGGGAGAAGTAAATCGTAAAAAATTAGGTTCATTAATCTTCTCAGATAAAAGAGAAAGATTAAAGCTTGAGGCTCTTTTGCATCCACTAATAAAAGAGCAGATAGAGAAGGAATCAGCATTTTGTGAGAGTAAAAGTGTACCTTATATTGTGGATATTCCGCTCTTTTTTGAGAATAGAAACTATGATATAGATGAAGTTGTTTTAGTCTATTGCACCAAAGAGCAACAGCTTAAGAGGCTTATTGATAGAGAGGGTTTAAGCCAAAAAGAGGCACAAGATAGAATTAACTCACAGATGAATATCAATGATAAAAAACCACTTGCATCGTTTGTGATAGATAATACTAAAGATTTGAAACATCTTCAAGCTGAGGTTGAAAGATTTGTGGAGTATATAAAAGCTAGCAGGTGCTAACTTTTAATCTATACAAAAGCTGAATCAGCATTGTACTTTTTAGTCAATAGATAGTAAAATGTTGCTCTAAATTTATTTGTATTAGAAGTTCCAAGTTGTTCACAAATCTCTTTTATTGATCTATTTAGCTCTTCATCAGATTCTGTTCGTTCAAGTTTTTTTCTTAGAAAATTTTCTCTTACTCTATCAAGCTCATTTATATCTGAACATGAAACCCTCTCTGCATCTTTGCTCTGTATAGCAATTCCTAAATGGTTTACAATTGCATTTAATAGGTTTTCTTTTACCTTGCCATTGTTAAATTTTTTGATATCATCTGCGTATAGTGCTATCTTCTCCTCTTTCAAGCTCATAAAGCCTCCTTAATATTAAAAGTATTGAATTCTAGCATGAGGTATGACCTATGTTTTATTATCATCTTATATTAATTTGATAGAATAAATGTTCTTTAATAAACATAAGGGTAATTACACAGATGGATTTAAGAAAAACACCAACCTATATAAGCTTACAAATTTTGTATATATTTTTGGCTTCAATTTTAATGGTTTATCACGCAACACAACATTATCAAATAAGTGGAAGCTCACTATTTGGTAATTTTTTTACATTTGGAGAAGCTGCTGAAGATATGCTTTTTGTTTTGATGGGATTTACAATCTTTTATACATCAAATAGATATATTCAGATGCAATCAGGCTATAAAGAGTATATGTTTAAAACTTTATCAAGAATTTTTTTAGTCTATTGGCTTCTTATTGCAATTCCTGGTGTTATACTTTGGTTTATACATCCTGAAATTCATGCAAGTATCGCAAGGCTTGAAGCAGATAAGATTTGGGAAACTATGTTGATGTGGTTTGGGCATCCTAGAATTGCTGTTATCACTTGGGTGTTGACTCATCTGGTCTTTTTTGTGATTATTTTTGGATTAGCTATACTATCTCCTAAGTTTAAAATTCTTTGGTGGATAATTTTGGCAGTATCGGCTGTAAATTTGATAGATAGAGCATTTATAGGTTCAGAACTTTTTGGTAATGATGTTCTGTATCGGGTGTTTAGTCCACACAATCTTGAGTTTGCTTTTGGTGCATTTGCATACTATTTCTTTGAAAAAGGATATAAGATACAGCGGTATAAACTCTTTTTAGCATTTGTTCTTGTAGTCTTTTTTTCAGTTGGAGCTATTCACGCTTATACAGATGTACATTTTTATAAAGAGAGAGTACTTGTTTTTGGATTAACATCACTTTTAATGGTCATTGCAGTTGTAAATTATGGTAAGTTTAAACCAGCCCCTGCTGATAATCTTTTTTATAAATTTGGTGAGGCAGAGTATATAATGCTTATGATTCACGGACCTATGCTCTCACTTGTGAATTTTAAATTTGCAGTGCATATAAGCTTTGGTTGGGTGGTTACTTTGGCAACAATTTTTATGATATTTGCAATAAGTTATCTTATAAGAATTAAGTTAGAAGAACCGATACTCGCATATATAAATATAAAAGTTTTAGGAAAAGCTAATTAAAATAGAGAGAAAAGAGGAATTATGCAATTAACAAAATATAATGCAAGTGGTAATGACTTTGTAATTTTTCATACCTTTTTAAAAGAGCAAAGAGGTAAACTTGCTAAAAAACTTTGTGATAGGCAAAAAGGTATTGGAGCAGATGGGCTTATTGTTTTAGTACCTCATAGCTCTTATGATTTTGAGTGGGAGTTTTATAACTCTGATGGAAGCGATGCACAAATGTGTGGAAATGGAAGTAGGGCTGCTGCTCACTATGCTTATAAAAATGGTTTATGTAAAAGCAAAATGAAGTTTTTGACAGTTGCAGGTGTCATAGAGGCTACTGTTTTAGATGATGAATCAGAGGTAAAATTGACCGAGCCTAAGGTTTTGGATTCTCTTATTATAGAAGATGGCTTCAGGTGGAAATTTATTGATACTGGAGTACCTCATTTGGTTACATTTGTGGATGATTTGAAGCTTTACTCAAAAGATATAGCAAGAGAGATGCGAGACAAATATAATGCAAATGTTAATTTTGCCAAGATAGATAGTGAAAATAGAACTATTCATATACGAACATATGAGCGAGGAGTAGAAGATGAAACTCTTGCATGTGGAACAGGTATGGCAGCTTGTTTTTATGCAGCTTTTATGGATAAAAATGTAGATGAAGTGACAAAAGTTTACCCAACAAGCAAAGAAGAGTTAACCCTCTCTATCATTGATGGATTTATCTACTTTAAAGGGAAAGTAGCAAAGGTGTTTGAAGCTTCTTTTACTTTTTAAGAAAAGTAAAAATGCTCTATCTGTATCTCTTTTACTTGATGAAGTGTTGGATCATTTGTGATTAAAGTCAAGTCATAGGCATATGCTGTAGCACATATCGTAGCATCTGCAGTGGTTAAGTCGTATTTTTCTCCGATAAGTTTAGCATTTGCTTCTATAGTTTTATTTGTATCTAAAATTTTTAATTTAGAAAATAATTTTTCTACTTGTGCTTTTTCTTCATCAGTAATATTTGGAAATGATAAAAGTTCATTTTTGCTAATTTCTGTTGTGCAATAGTAAGCTTCAGGAAGCTCTAGCTCTTTGTTAAAAGCATATATAAATACATTTGTATCTAATAAATATCTACTTTGCATCTCGTGTCTCTCTTTGATATTCTATTGCATTTATATTTTGAAAACAAGTAATCTTATATTTTGAAAAATCTAGTAGTTGTACGCTACTTTTTTCTAAATCTATAGGTTTAGAGTCATTATTGAGTGCCATTTCTTGATTTTTATTTAAATTCTCAAGTTCCATTATAACAATTTTTGCTCGAGTATTATAAAAATTATTATATTTTTTTGGAACTATTATCATCCCGTCAATTATTTCAGCTTCAAATTCTATAGTTTGCATAAAGACCCTAGTTAATTAGTTAATTAATATAGTACAATAAAATATATAAAATTTTTATATATGTATTAATTTTTTTTATTAATTTGTCGATATAGCTATATACTAAAGAGAAAAATAAAGGTTAATCATCATGATAGCAGTTAAAAAAAGAGTTGAAGAGAGTAGTGGAACACCTGAAAATTTTATTGATAGGTTTAATGTTAAAACAGAAAACAAAGAGATAGTTGGAGATGGTCAAAAAATTATTATTAACAATTTTGATAATAAAAAACTTGTAGAAGAAGAGATAATGCTAGATTCTAAAAAGTATATCTTGAGTAAAACTGATACTAGAGGTGTTATAGAATACGGTAATGATTATTTTGTAGAGATTTCAGGATATCAGGAAAATGAGTTAATAGGACAACCACATAGCATAATTCGTCATCCAGATATGCCAAAGGTTGTATTTAAACTTTTATGGCAAAGAATAAAAAGCCATGAAAATATTATAGCAGTTGTAAAAAATAGAGCAAAAGATGGGCGATATTATTGGGTAATAACAGATTTTGAAATTAAAATTGATAAAATTACAAATAAAGTGACAGGATATTTTGCATATAGAAAAGCAGCTCCAAGAGAAGCTATACGAAAGATTGAACCACTTTATGCAAAGTTAGTAGAGATAGAAAAAGTTAGTGGAGTTGATGGTTCTTTAAAATATTTAACTGCACTCTTAGAATCGGAAAATAAAACATATGATCAATTTATTGATGAAGTTACTGGAAGAAATTCTATAATGAAAATATGGTTTAAGGCTATGAAAAAGTTTTTTTCATAATTAAATTTGCTCTTTAAATTCCAAATAGTGAGACTAAAGTTACACTATTTGGGCAGAAAAAAGATACAATCTGAAATAACTAAATAATAATAATTTTCTTTTAAGAAAAAATATTATATAATTCTATCTCAATAAATTATTATAAGGACAATTAAGATGCAACAATATGAAACATACAAATGTAATATATGTAAAAATGAAGTAGAAGTACAAAATGTTGGTGGTGGAACACTTGTTTGTTGTGGAGCAGATATGGAGTGTATTACAAAAAATTTAACAGCAGTAAATCTTATGAAAGCATTTGCTGGTGAATCACAAGCTAGAAACAAATATGAGTTTTTTGCAGATATGGCAATGGAAGAAGGATATCATAAAATTGCACGCTTTTTTCAAGAGGCCGCAGACAATGAAAAATACCATGCTATGGCAGAATTCAAGGCTTATAACAAACTTGTAAATGATATAGAGCTAGATACAACACAAAAAAATCTCCAATATGCTGCTGATGGAGAGAGATATGAACATGAAGAGATGTATCCAAACTTTGCTGCAATTGCCAAAGATGAGGGATTTAAAGAGATAGCAAGAATGCTTACTGCTATAGGAAAAGTTGAAGTAGAACACGAAGCAGAATATTTGGCTCTGAAAAAAGCTTTAGAAGAAGAAGGCTTTTTTGCAAGTGATGAAAATGTAGAGTATGTTTGTGAAGTATGTGGTCATGTCCATCGTGGTAAAAAAGCACCTAATAAATGTCCACTTTGTGGTGTAACTAAAGAGTATTTTAAGAAAAAACCACAAGATGTAACCAAAGGATAAGAGATGAAAAAAATCGACTTAACAACAGCAAGTGGTAGAAAAGTAAAAGAATGTCCAATTCAACTCTAAAATTAGACAACTTGATGTTAGAGAATTAGGTAGTAAAATCTACCAAATCCTCTCTACTAAAATTCCACTTTATAGGTAAAAATCTTATATTATCCCCTTTTTTTAATTCTGCAGTTTGAGAATTCAATACTATAAATCCATTGCAGTTATTTAGTACATTTACCATCCCTGGTGAAAACTGCTTGGCAATTTTAAAGCTTTTTCCATCAAATGTACCAGGTATAATCGTATCTATTTTTCTATTTTTTATAAAATTAGATGTACTTTTTGTCTCTATAAAATGGTGGTGATATGTCTTTAGACCAGAGAGTTTTGCTATCATAAGTTTGCCAAATAACTCAAAGTTCAAAGCACTTGCAAGTGGATTTCCAGGAAGATTTAAAACAAGAGTATTGCCAATCTTTCCAAAAGTGGTAGGTTTGCCTGGTTTTATTTCTACTTTTGAAAATAGTGTATCCATCCCACAAGATGTAAATGCTTCTTTTGTAAAGTCTGCTTCCCCAACACTAACTCCTCCACTTGTTATGATGATATCACAATCTAAAGAGTTTATAAGAGCTTTTAAAGAGTCTATATTATCATCTGATTTTCCTACAAAAATTGTTTCGCATCCTAACTCTTTTGCTCTTGCTATGAGGTGTGGGGTGTTTGAGTTGTAAATTTGTGAACCCTGTAATTTTTCAAAATGCAGTTTTAGTTCGCTCCCACTTGCAAAAATTGAAACTTTGGGTCTTTGATAAACTCTTATATGAGTTATCCCTTGACTAGCCAAAAGTCCAATACAAGATGCATCTATAAAATCCCCAATAGATAAAACTTTCTCTCCTTCGTGTATATCTTCACCAAGATGTCTTATATTTGCACTAAGTTTTACTGGTTTGTTTATGATTATCTTTTCATTATTGTTATCGGTATTTTCAATAGGAATTACTCTCTCTACACTTTTTGGTACTTTTGCACCTGTCATGATAGCGATACACTCTCCATCTAAAAGTACAAAATCTTTATCATCTCCTGCAAGAACTTTACCAATAATTGAGTAACTATCACACTCTCCACAAAGTCCAAAACCATCCATCGCTGAGTTGTTAAAAGGAGGTAAAGGTAAAGAGGCGTTAATCTTTTCTGCACAGATTCGATTTAGTGACTCTTCTATGGGGATAATTTCACTTTTTTTTATAGTAGTTACTTGTAAAATTAGGTTGATTGCTTCTGTTATGGTGACACTCAAAATATAACCTTTTTTGAGTGATTATATCTATTTTTTTGTATTATTTAGCATTTACTATATTCAACAATTTGACATTCATTGTGTCGTTTTTTATTTTTATTTAAGTACATATTTTGATCTGCTACTTTTAAAAGTTCGGCTTCACTTTCCCCATCTTTGGGGTATATTGCTAAACCAGTAGTTTCACCTATAGTTATCTCTTTATCAAAAATTATATATGGTTCACTAATTGTACGATTTAAACGCTCTAAGCATATCATTGATCCTTCTAATCCGCTAGGGTCTGCTAATATAATGCCAAATTCATCCCCTCCTAGTCTTGCAACAAAATCACTATCTCTTAGAGAATCTTCTATTCTTTTAGTGACTTCTTGCAATAATTTATCGCCATAATCATGTCCGTATGTATCATTTACAGCTTTAAATCCATCTAAATCCATATATGCTATGGCAAAAGATCTCTTATTTCGTCTATTTCGGGATAGGGTTTTTTGTAGATATGTTGTGAAAAAAGCTCGATTTGGTATCCCTGTCAATGAATCATGTAAAGAGAGATGTTTTGTTCTTTCTAACTCAGTTGAAAGTTTTTCATTTAAAACATGAAGCTCTTTGATTAGTTTTAGATAAAATAGAGATAAGGCAATAAATCCTACTACAAGAGAAAATGAAAACAATAGTTCATTGTTCCATAGAGGACTAATATAAGTTGCTGTTGAAAATAGAGTAACTGCCAATCCTAAAGTGATAAATAGATATCTTTCTCCATAACGCATACCATTCCCAACAATAATCCATAAAAACATTGGATATAAAAAAGCTCCACCAGTTCCTAAATCATACACAACTAAAGAGAGCATACCAAGGTCAAAAGTTGTTGAAATTATTTTTCTTATAAAAAAATCTCCTGGATATCTTCTTATAATTTCTTGAATTGTTAAGCTAAATATTATATGTAAAGAGACAGCATAAAATGTGAGTAGATAAGTAGTATCATTGAGTACAAATATCAACATAGATGCAATGATGAAAAAGATTGATGAAAAATTTACTCTTGCAATAGCTTGAGCAAATTCTTGTTTTTTTGCATCCATTGTTTTTTACCTACTTTTTTATTGATTGTAGTAAATCGTCAAAAAGCAGAATTTGTTTAATCATTTATGAGGTGAATTTCATCCACTCTATGGTAGCTTAATAATTGTTACAGTAGTAGAATATGAACCATTGACATCACAACTTACTGCTATTTCACCAGCAACATCAGCATCTGTTGCTGTATTTATAAATGTATTTTTAGCTGTTAAGTCAAATAACATAATTTCACCACTTGAAACATTTTTTTCAATATTTTCATAGGTAATAGTGGCATATTTTGGAGAAGCATTAAAAACCCAAATATCAGTTTTATCAGGTTTTCCATTTAGACTACCAGTTTTATCAGCTTCACTAGCTCCTAATGTTTCATTCGAAGCTTTTCCTTTTATAAATAATATATCATCATAAACACCATCTGCATCAATGGCACCAGCTTGAGCATATGCAACTATTTTAAAATCTTCATTTTTTTTCAAAATTTTACCTAATACACTAGCACCATTAACACCATTATTTACATCAGTGTAGGTTTGTGTAGTAGAAGTATTATAATCGGATTCATGCCAATTTACAAGTATATTATCAAAGTCTTCTCTTTGAAATTCCATTGCACCAGTAATCGCACTGCTAAGTCCAGAAAGTGTACTATATTCAGTTACAGATTTTGCTCTATCTTTAATATCTCCAAATTTGGGAATAGCAGCCACTGCCAATATACCTATGATAATAATAACGAAGATTAACTCTACCATTGTAAAAGCACTTCTTTTCATAAAAAACCTTTTTAAATTTAACTCTTATTAAAGCTAAATCGGCAGATTATGATATTTGTTTAATCTTTTTTTATTTCAGCTACGATAACCCCTCTAAAATCTCCCTCTTTAAAATTGATTGCAAGATCATTTGGATATGCTTTTGTAATTATAAGTTTTAGTTTGTCAGAGATGTTTTCTCCATGGCATTTTAGGCAAACACCTTTAGCTACAAGAGGTTTATATATCCTGTAAGTGTTCCCATCCTGCGTCATTACTATACTTTTTGGTGAAAAAGTTTTGTTTTTGAGTTTTTCTATATAAGTGTTCATAACCTCTATATCTTTTGCATCTGGCTTGTTACTTTGACTTCTGTACTTTATAGCAGTTCTTCTCACACTTGCATATGGTGGTAATTTTTTATTTACCTCAGTGGTGATATTATCAGCCGCACCTATACAAAATCCTAAAGCATTTTCTCCACTTGGATCTTCTTTCATCTTTGCTTGAAGATTTTGTTTCAATTCACTTCCTAGCATCTTGATATATTTCATTCCCTCTTGTTTTATCTCAATATTGTCAGCTTGTAGATAATTAACTGTTAATAAACTCACTAATACTAAACTTGTTTTTTTCATATCTTTCCCTTTTCTTAATTAATTTTGAAGTGTAATTTTACAAACTCCATACACGAAAGGAGCGTTTTTTAATCTTCTCTTTTTGTAAAGCTTTTAGTGCTTTGTCAAAAATCTCTTTTTTGATAGCGACATAGGTATATCTATCTTGTAAATCTATTTTACCAATATCCTCTTTTTTAAGTCCGATTGCCACACAAAAGACACCGAGAATATCTCCAGCTCTGAGTTTATCTTTTTTTCCACCATTTATACAAAGTGTTCTCATAGGAGCTTGGAGCTTTACGATTTTATCAACATTTAAATCAATATTATCTTGTATGTTAGCACTTTTTGTATAATTTTCTATCTTTTGGCTTTCAAAATTGCTTATCAAAGATAGAGCTAAACCACTCTCTCCCGCTCTTGCAGTTCTTCCTATTCTGTGAGTGTAGTGGGGAATTTCTCGAGGCAAATCATAATTTATAACTATGTCAACTTTTTTGATATCAAGTCCACGAGCAGCAACATCAGTAGCAACTAAGATAGTATAACTTTTATTTGCAAACTGTAAAAGTGTTTGGGTTCTATCAATTTGATCCAAATCTCCGTGTAAATCGCTTACACTAAATCCCTCTTTATGTAATAAATCAGCGATATCAGAAACTTTAATTTTTGTATTGCAAAATATCATGCAAGAGCTTGGCTTATAAAACCTAAGAAGAGTCAAAAGCCCTTCATCTTTGTTTTGGTTTTCTACTTTGTAGAAAATTTCTGTTATATTATTTTCGTTCTCTTTTGTCTCTATGGTTATAAATTTGGGATTTTTTGTAATGCTTTTACATAAAGATTTGATATTTTCTTCATAAGTTGCTGAAAAAAGAAGAGTTTGACGCTCTTTTGGTATATGTTCAATGATGTGATTTATAACATCGATAAATCCCATATCTAGCATTCTGTCAGCTTCATCTAAAACAAGAGTTTTAACTCCACTCAAATCAAGAGTTTTTTTACCCAAATGGTCTTCAATCCTCCCTGGTGTTCCAACTACAATATGAGCTCCGTGTTCTAGAGAATTTATCTGTGGACGCATAGGATTTCCCCCACTTAAAGTTAATATCTTTATATTGTGTTGGAATCTTGCCAATTTTCTAAGCTCTATTGCTACTTGATCAGAGAGTTCTCTTGTGGGTGTTAAGATGATAGCTTGTGGATAAAATTTTTTAACATTAATATTTTGTAAAAGTGCAATTCCAAATGCTAGAGTTTTACCGCTTCCAGTTTTTGCTCTTGCTATGAGATCTAAACCTTTTAGGCTATGAGGTAAACTCTCCTCTTGAATAGG
>JAMONX010000092.1 GCA_027066435.1 Campylobacterales bacterium | reverse complement strand
AGAAGCCTTCTATTAATTTTTCTCAAAATGATAGGGATTTACTTAACTCTTATATCTTAAATGATACTGCAAATACCGACTCTAAAGGGCTTTTGTTGGTTTGAAGGTTGTCGAACTCAGGTTACTAAAGTTTCATCAAAATCACCTTTTTATCAAAATTACATTTTCATCAATTAAAAATTATCCAATTTTTTTGTAAAACCATATTTTGCATAAAGAATTTTCTAAAAGTAGCAAAATATTACATTTGACAGCTATTACTTGCATTGTGCTCAATCGGTGGGATTAATCGTCCTAACATTTTATATTTATAATTTTTTGAATTATGAGAAAAACATTTAAAGAAATAACAAGCAATGTAGATATGGTTTTATTCAATAATATAGTAAAAGTAGATTATGAACTTGAACTAGAAACTTGAAGAGAATATTACCTATATAGTGAGCTATACTCTAGAGAAATTTTTGAAGAACTAAAAGAAAGTTGAGAAATCTTAGAAGATACAAAGTTTGATGATTTAAGTGATGAACAAATAGATATATATCAGTATTTTACTATTAATAGAGGGTGTTGAGAATATATCTCTAAAATAACTTGAATGCCTTTGTATTATTCTAAAATATGTGATTTATTTATCCTATGAGTAGACTTCTTAGATAACTGGGGAAATATAAGTTACGAAATTTAAAAGGCATTAGCCTTTTTTTTGTTACTTTTAGTAAATCTCAAAAAAAAAAGAATAATAATAATTTTTAGTATTTTTGGTTACTAATAGGTTACTAAAGCATCTTTTTCATAAAACTTAAATCAGGAGGAAAGACCGTATTTTGGAGGTTTCAAGGGGATTGTTTTTTAAATGGCGCGGCGGACGAGACTCGAACTCGCGACCTCCGGCGTGACAGGCCAGCATTCTAACCAACTAAACTACCGCCGCACATTTAAAATAAAAAGAACTCTAAAGTGTCACTATCTTTAAAGTATGGTGGTCGCTACAAGACTCGAACTTGTGACATCCACCTTGTAAGGGTGGCGCTCTACCAACTGAGCTAAGCGACCAAAAAATCCTTACATTATAAGGAGTATAAAAAAACTTTTTGATTTTCCAGGACTCAAATCAAAAAAAATGGCGACCCCAAGGGGATTTGAACCCCTGTTACCGCCGTGAAAGGGCGGGGTCCTGGGCCACTAGACGATGGGGTCATAAATATAACCTCATTGACTTTATTAAATTATAAAAAACAATGAAATGGTGACCTGTGTTGGATTCGAACCAACGGCCACCTCCTTAAAAGGGAGATGCTCTACCGGCTGAGCTAACAAGTCATTTTCTATCACCTACTTTGCAAGTGAGGTGAAATTATATACAAAAATTTCTTACTTGTCAAGTGTTTTTGGCACAAATTTGAAAAAAAGTTTTTTATCGCTTAAAATCAAAAGTTTAAAAGCCCATAAAACCGCTAAATTTTGGATATATCTTCTATCTCCAACTAGGTTTAATTTTTTAACCATAGGGCTTTTATCTCTTATTTTAACACCTATAAAGATAGTTCCGACCGGTTTTTCTTTACTTCCTCCATCAGGTCCTGCCACTCCGCTGACTGCAAGTGAGAAATCTGAATTAAATTTTTTTTCCACACCAATGAGCATCTCATCTACACATCTATAACTCACTGCTCCATATTTTTCTAGAGTTTGCTCTTTTACATCTAAAAAATTAACTTTTACTTCATTTGCATAAGAGACAATGCTTCCTTTAAAGATTGAAGATACTCCGCTATTTTTTACAAGATAGGATGCTAACAATCCTCCAGTACAACTCTCTGCAAAAGTTATGGTTTTTCCCTCTTCAATCAATCTTTTGCTTACAATTTTAAATATGTCATCTCCGACAATGATATTTGAAGTTATCATCTCTCTTGCATCTACTAAAAACCTTTCTGTAGATGCATTATCTTTTGAACTTAAATTATAAAACTTTATACCTTCTATCAAATTTGTACTCAAGCACCCTACTTTGAAAACTTTTGCCAATTTTTCAAATCGATTACAATCATTTGCATCTTCATAAAAAAGAAACAATGCCGTAGGTAACTTCTCTTTTATCAAGATATTTGGTATTTCTTGATTCTCTTTTATATCAAGAACATTTACGAAGCTTCTGTTACATCTTAGTTTATAGCTATCTTTATATGACTCTTCCCCAGCATATGAGGGAATTAATACCCCTAATCTTAGTGTGAGGTTGTCGTTTGTTAAAGTTGATAGTATCTTGCCAACTAGCAAAAATCCATCTTTTGCACCTACAAAAAGATAGTCATAATTTTTTGTATGATATTCAAACAGTTCATATATATTTGCATCTCTCTCATCAACAAATGAGACGCAATCAAGCTCACCGACATCTTTTTTTATCGTAGATTTTAGATAATCTATAAAAGGTTCGTTATATTTCAGACTTTTCCCGACAACTATCAGTGCATTTTTCATAGAAGGATTATACCATATAAGTACCTTTTAGCTATAATCCGCCAAATTTATAACGGAGTATTAAGTTCCATGGATTACAAAGACACACTACTTTTACCAAATACAAAATTTCCTATGAGAGGAAATTTACCACAAAATGAGCCACTAAGATACAAATCTTGGTTTGAGACAAAAAATGTCTATGAAAAGATGAAAAAAAATAGAAAAAATGCCAAGAAGTTTAATCTTCACAATGGCCCCCCTTATGCAAATGGAAATATCCATATAGGGCATGCTCTAAATAAAATTTTAAAAGATATCGTTGTAAAGAGTCATTACTTTTTTGGAGAGGATGTACGATTTGTGCCAGGCTGGGATTGTCACGGACTTCCTATTGAGCAGCAGGTTGAAAAAAAGCTTGGAACTGAAAAAAAGGATACGCTTCCAAAGGCTACTATAAGAAGATTGTGTCGTGAACATGCAAGCAAATTTGTAGCTATACAAAAAGATGAATTTAAAGCTCTTGGTGTTGTGGCTGATTGGAAAAATCCATATCTTACTATGAATTTTGAGTTTGAGGCAGATATATTTAGAACCCTTTGCGATATCGCACAAAAGGGTTTATTGTTAGAGAGGAGTAAGCCTGTTTATTGGTCGTGGGCTGCTAAAACTGCACTAGCTGAGGCGGAGGTTGAGTATAAAGAGAAAGAGGATTACTCTATCTATGTTGCTTTTGAGCTTGAAGATGAAGCTAAAGAGAAACTAGGAGTTGATAAAGCTGCTGTTGTTATCTGGACTACAACGCCTTGGACACTTCCTTCAAATGTAGGAATTTCACTAAATCCTGATGAGGACTATGTTCTTTCAAGTGATGGATTTGTAGTTGCAAAGTCAAGATATGAGAGTATGATAGATGAAGAAGTTATAAAAGGGAGTATCTCTAAAACTTTTAAAGGTGAAGTTATAGAAAATTCATTTGCATCTAACCCTCTAAATGGAAGAAAATCACAAATCCTTTTAGGTGAGCATGTACTTCTTGATGGTGGAAGTGGATGCGTACATACAGCTCCAGGTCACGGAGAGGATGATTATCGGGTGGGACTTAAATACAACCTTGAGGTAATTATGCCAGTTGATGATAGTGGATTGTTTGATGAGAGTGTTGTAAGAGATGAGCTTTTACCAGATCCAGAGAGTTTTGTTGGGATGCATATCTTTAAATCAAATGAACCTATTTTAGAACTATTGGGCTCTAGTCTTTTAAAAATGTCAAAGTTTAAGCATCCATATCCATTTTGTTGGAGAACGCACAAACCTGTTATCTATAGAGCGACTAAACAGTGGTTTATCATGATGGATGATAAAAAGAGTGATAAAACTCTTCGCCAAAATGCTTTAGATGAGTTAGAAGATGTAAACTTTTATCCAAAGAGTGCTAGAAATAGGCTAACTTCTATGGTAGAAAATAGACCAGATTGGTGTATATCAAGGCAGAGAGATTGGGGAGTGCCTATCGCTTTTTTTAAAGACAAAACGACTGGTGAAGTTATCTTGGATGAGAAAGTGCTTAACTTTTTAGCTATGATATTTGAACAAAGAGGAACAGATGTTTGGTGGGAGATGAAGATAAGTGAACTTTTATATCCTGGAAGTGGATATGATCCGTCAAACTTAGAAAAAGTTACTGATATCTTAGATGTTTGGTTTGATAGTGGTTCAACTTGGCAAGCTGTGTTAAAATCAAGACATTATGATGCGGGAGAGTACCCAGCTGATGTCTATTTGGAAGGGAGTGATCAACATCGTGGTTGGTTTCAAAGCTCTCTTATTGTTAGTTGTGCAGTCAATGAAAAAGCACCTTTTAAAAGCATCTTAACACACGGCTTTACAAATGATGCCAAGGGTGAAAAGATGAGCAAATCCAAAGGAAATGTTGTAGCACCAAATGATGTAAGCAAAAAATATGGTGTAGAAATACTTAGACTTTGGGTTGGTATGGTTGATTATATGGGTGATCAAAAGATTAGTGATGATATCTTAAAACAGATGGCAGAGCAGTATAGAAAAACTAGAAATACTCTTAGATTTTTACTTGCAAATGTAGATGATTTGGAAGAGATATTGCCTTTAAATGAGTTAGGGACTATAGATAAATGGATTGTAAACAGAGCAAAATCTGTTTTTGACAAAGTTGAAGAGCATTTTAAAGTTTATGAATTTTCTAAAGCTTTACAATTGTTAAATCACTTCATAACAGTAGAACTTAGCGGAATTCACATGGATATATCCAAAGATAGACTCTACTGCAATGGGAAAGAAGACAAGATAAGAAGATCAGCTCAAAGTGCGATGGCACTCATCGTTAAAAAGATGCTTACACTTTTAGCTCCTGTTTTAACTTACACAGTAGATGAAGTTTTAGAGTATGCTCCAAAGGTGATAAAAGAAGATGCAAATGATGTTTTTGACCTTAATTATATTCCATTTGAAGGTACTCAAGTAGAGTTTGATGACGCTTATATGATGGAAGCTAGAGAGAAGTTTTTTGAGGCAGTAGATGTATTAAAAAAAGATAAAAAGATAAAAGCAACACTAGAGCTTGTTATACAAACAGAGTCTAAAATATTAAAAAATCTTGACTCTACAGATGCAGAAGATTGGTTTACTGTGAGTAAAGTTATCTCTCATGATGAAGATGGTGAGTTAGCAACATTTGAAGTATCTGGAGATAAATTTAAAATCTTACTAGGCAACAAAGCAAAATGTCCAAGATGTTGGAAATATAGAAGCAAAGATGAAGATAGCCTATGTAAACGATGTGATAGCGTGGTTAATTAATGCCAGATTTTACAAAACCTGTTGAACTTAGTTTTATATTTTCTACCATAGCAGTGATTTTTATTGTCATTGCTATTGGTATATATTTTGTCAAAAAGTTTGATTAACTCTCTAACCTTCGCATCTGGTGTAACTTCTCTAAAGAAGCTTCATCTGTGACATTTTCCCACTTTTCATCCGTAAAATAAATCCAACCACGAACATTATCAAATGAGTAATAATTTGTATCGACCTTATCTTTTTGGATAACTTTTTGCTCTCCTGATGGAAGAAGAGTTACTATAGAGTTATCAGGTATTTTTCCTGTTACTACTGTATTTACACCTACTCTTACATTATTTCCAACTTGGGCATTTCCCATGATTTTTGCACCTGTGCTTATATAGCAATTATCTCCGATGACTGGTGTTCCAAAGTTTTCATCATCAACTGATGTTATGGCATTGATAGTAACATGATGAAATATTACACAGTTTTTACCAATAATCGAGGGACCTGAAACAAATATCCCTTTTATATCATGTGGCAAACAAGGGTTAGATGCAAATGAACTTGTTATATTTATACTACTTCCATTTTCATATTGATATAGATAATAGGCAAATGTATAAAACTTCTTCAAAAATTTTGAATCGGTGCTGTTTGCTTTTGCTTTGACTTTCCATATACCACCTAGTGGTGCAACTAATAATTTTCCGAGCATTTATTAAAATCCTTTTTTATTTTATATAGTATATCGACTTTTAACTCCAATTATACAATTATTATATTTCGATTAATTTTACAATCACTTCACTAACAATGAGCTAATTTTAGCACACTTCTATCTTTTCTCAAATACTTTAGATATATCTTTTTGTAACTATACAGCTTTTACAAGCTACATAGTATTGACTCCATTTAAATATACAGGGAGATAGGTCTACGATAGTTACTTGTGCTTAATTTAAATACATCTCATGTGTCGGTTCAAGTATTTTTTCATCAGCTTGTTGATATTCGATAGTCAATTTAAATACATCTCATGTGTCGGTTCAAGTTGACTTAAGTCATCAAATTTAGCTTTTGTTTGTGTATTTAAATACATCTCATGTGTCGGTTCAAGGGTAAAAAAGTTAAATCTACAAGACTGTTTGTTGAATTTAAATACATCTCATGTGTCGGTTCAAGATAGGCTCTTTAGTGCTATCAGCTTCTATTAAAATTATTTAAATACATCTCATGTGTCGGTTCAAGTTCAAACTTTTTACTCTCAATTAAGCTAAAAGCCTATTTAAATACATCTCATGTGTCGGTTCAAGGAAGAAAATATAGCACTTTAAAAAACTTAAACTACTAAATTCTCCTATATTTACGGTTCTTTTGACTTTTTTTCCAACGGTTTTTATATTTTGACAGTTTTAAGTTAAAGAACACTTACAAGTGCTACTATAGCATATTTTTGGTAGATTTTTGATTTTATTTGGTTGGAAAAATCATAAAAATAGTGACTCGCTATCTTTATCTGAACTTCCTATCGTCTCTTCGTCAAATACTGCTTTGCTTTGGAGCTTTATGATAGAGATATAATCTATATCTTCATCTATCACTTTTTTGATATCGTTTTTAAATTTGATTAAGTTTGCTGGTGTTATGTTTCCTCTAAAGACTGATTTTTGATGGTGTTTGAAAACTCTTGTGACTCTATTTTTCCCAACTTCACTCTCTTTATCGGCTATATCGTAAAATACAAAGGCATAGTTATAGTTGTACTTTTTGCTCATGTTTTATCTTTTAAGGAAAATGGTAAAAACTCTTTGTCTTCGACTAGATACTTTATAAGTTTGTATGCATCATAGCGGATAGCACTTTTGTATGTTGTTTTTCGTTTTAGTTTGGGATGCATAAAAGATTCATTGATTCGTTTTTCAAAGTTTTCTATAAAGATTTTTTTACCGCTCTCATTTAACAATGCATAGTTTACATTTTTATCAAAATGCTTGCTTACTTGTAGTTTTTTATTGTTTACACACTCAAAGATAGTTTTAAAAACAATCACAGGCTTAAAAACTTCACACATATCAAGACTCAAACTAAACCTTCCCTCTCTTGGGCTATGCAAAAAACTGATAGATTGGTTAAGATGAGTTCTATATATGGCTGAAATAGTTTTGGTATAAAGCAGACTATTGCCAAATGATATAAGAGCATTTATAGGATTATCAGGTGGTCTTTTAACTCTTTTATTTAAGATAAAATCCTCTGGCAAAAAATACTTAAATGAGCTATAAAACCTACTCCATATCTGTCCTTCTATAAAAAGTATCTGTTTTATATGAACCTCACTTTTCAAAAACTCTTGCACATCTTTTTTAAGCCAATCTAGCAGAGGTTTTAACTCTTTTTTGCCATGTCGGTAGTAGTGATACAAAAGCTCATAGATATTGTCAGCTATGCCTTGCACTATCGCTTTGGCAATAACTAAACGATTTTCCATATAAGCATAACTTTGTTTGATAGTTGTAAGTACGCACTCCATTTGGCCACCCCACGTATTTTGACTTGACCAGGTCACGCATCAACACTTGGCCACCCTACGCACTAAACATTTGGCCACTTTGCCAATGTGAATGCGTACATAAGCTTGAGTAAAGAAAAGAGTATTCTTCAATATAATACACCCTAAAAAGGTGCAAAAATGCAAAGGATACCCATGAGTAAAATAAAAGAGGTGTTAAGACTTAAATACCTTAACGGATTATCAAACAGACAAATAGAGAAGATAACAAGTGTATCAAGAAATAGTGTTTCTAACTACATGAAAAGTTATGAAGCCCTAGAGCTAACAGTAGAAGAACTTTTGAAACTTAGTGATTGCAAACTAGAAGAAGTATTACATCCAAAACAATATCCTAAACTTTTAATTAAAACCAAAATAGTTCACCCAGACTGGAACTACATTCACCAAGAACTAAAGAAAAAAAGTATGACAAGAGCTCTATTGTACGAAGAGTGGAAAGAACAGAATCCAAATACTTACAGCTATAGCCAATTTAACCGCTACTATATTAAATATGCAAAAACAATTACTCCATCGATGAGACAAATATACTACAGCGGAGATAAACTCTTTATAGATTTTAGTGGATTAACAATGCCTATCGTTAATTCTAAAACAGGAGAGATAAGTAAAGCACAAATATTTGTATCAACTTTAGGAGCAAGCGGATATACATTTGCTCATGCCATCTCCTCGCAGAGCACTAAAGATTTTATAACCTGCCATGTGAGGGCTTTCTCTTTTTATGGAGGTGTACCAAATATATTAGTTCCTGATAATCTAAAAGCAGCAGTCATAAGCCATAAAAAAAGAGCTATTAAACTAAATGAGAGTTATGAAGATATGGGAAGACACTATGGTGTAGTAATAGATCCTGCTCGTCCTTATAAACCACAAGATAAATCAAAGGTAGAGTTAGGAGTAAAAGGGGTGCAACGATGGATACTACTAAGATTACGTAATTATACATTTTTTAGTGTTGCTGAGTTAAATGAAGAGATAGGAAGATTATTAGATATATACAACTCTAAAACTATAAGAAGGTTTGGTAAAAATAGAGAAGAGTTGTTCAGTGAACTTGATAAGCCATTTTTACAACCACTACCTGCAAATAACTATATTTACAAAGAGTTTAAAACTCTCACAGTAGGAGTTGATTATCATATAGAGTTAGAGGGTAGCGGTTATTCAGTTCCATTTACCTATCTTGGAAAAAAGGTAGAAGTTACATACTCTACAACATCAGTAGCGATTAAATACAATGGTGAGATAATAGCCCACCACCCAAAACAGTCACAACCCTATCATGACTCAACACTAAAAGAGCATATGCCATCATCTCACCAGTATCAAAATGAGAAATGGAATCCAAGAAGAATTCTAAATTGGGCAAATACTATAGGTGTACATACAATAGCACTAATGGAAAATATCATGAGTGAGCGTTCTCATCCAGTAAGAGGATACAGATCTTGTATGGCAATACTAAGTTTCTCTAAAAGCTACACAGAAGATGAACTAGAGATGGTGTCAGAGATTTCCAATGAGCTTAAAATACGAAAAGTTAGCTCTATAGAATCTATGCTAAAAACAAAAAGTTATCTCTCTTTCTATCAACAACAAAGTATCAATAACAGTTTTTTAAATGAACATGAAAATATAAGAGGTAGTGAGTATTATTCTGGGCAAGGAGTACCATCATGATAACACTTTCATCACTTATAGAGCAAACTACAACACTAAGCC
>JAMONX010000091.1 GCA_027066435.1 Campylobacterales bacterium | reverse complement strand
CAATCAATCCTAATACTGCTAAAGAAGTTGTTGAAAGTATATTTGATTCGATTAAAAAATAAGTTGGTTGCGGGAGGCGGATTTGAACCACCGACCTTCGGGTTATGAGCCCGACGAGCTACCGAACTGCTCTATCCCGCGACATATAGTAAGAAACCAAACTTAGTGGATGGGGTGAAGGGATTCGAACCCCTGATATCGGCACCAAAAACCGAGGCCTTACCGCTTGGCGACACCCCAATACCGTTTTACTAAATTTGAGATGTGATTATAGTAATTTTTTTTGTATTTGTCAAGTAGTTTTGTTATAATTATCAAAAAAATGGAGAAATAATGCCAATTCAAAGAGTAAAAGAAGCAATTTTAGAGATAAAAAAGGGAAATATGGTCATCATGATAGATGATGAAGATAGGGAAAATGAGGGGGATTTGGTCTATGCATCTACATTTTCTACACCTGATATGGTAAATTTTTGTGCATCTTATGCAAAAGGTCTTATTTGTGTTGCTCTTTCGAAAGAAATTGCTACAAGATTAGATTTAAATCCTATGGTTGTTAAAAATGACTCCTCTTATGAGACAGCTTTTACAGTTTCTGTGGACGCAAAAGAGTGTGAAACTGGGATATCAACTCGTGAGAGAGATATGACGATTCATCTATTGGCTGATTATACCTCCAAGGCAAGCGATTTAGTGCGTCCTGGGCATATCTTTCCACTTATAGCTAAAGATGGTGGTACATTGGTTCGTACGGGTCACACAGAGGGTTCTGTGGACTTGTGTAAACTATCTGGAATTGCTCCCTCTGCTGTGATTTGTGAAATTATGAAAGAAGATGGGACTATGGCAAGGAGAGATGATCTTGAAATATTTGCAAAAGAGCATAATTTAAAAACTGTCTTTATATCTGACATTGTCGAATATAGGATGCAAAATGAGTCACTTATAAAAGTTATCGGTGAAGCAAAAACAACATTTATGGAGTGTGAAGCAAAAAGAATTGATTTTCTCGATCACAATGAAAGCCATCATGTTGCCTATCTATTTAAAAATAGTTCACCTTTGCAAAATGTAAGATTTCATAACATATCGACTGATTTGGAACTATTTAGTAAGGGCAGACATATTAGTTTCTTTAAAAGTATTGAGATTTTAAAAAAAGAGGGAGGAGTTTTAATCTTTTTAGAAAAAGCGGTCAATGAAAACCCTTATATGAAAGAGTATGGGATTGGTGCTCAGATTTTAAATTATTTAGGTTTTAGTGATATTAAACTTCTTGTGACTACAAAACATAGAGAGTTTATTGGAATTAGTGGTTTTGGGTTAAATGTAATTGAAGAGAGGGTTATTTAACCCCCACTCTCTAATGCTGTAATTGTTTCTATCTTTTTATTTAATAATAAAATTTTATCTGAGAACTTATCCATTTCATCTTTTATCACAGATTCTTCCCACTCATCATCTGCCCACGCAAATTCGCTTTTTTTATCTTTGTATTTCTTTTTTAATTCTGCAATTAAAGCTAAATACTCATCTTTTTTGCTGATATCGATATTTCGTTCTATTGTATTCAAAATAAATCCTTTATATCTTTTTTGCTTTTTCCAAACTCCACTATTTTTCCATGAAATCGTGAATAAATTGTGGATAAGTTAAGTTTACCTTCATATAACTTATCCACTCTATCCATGTTTTCCAAAATCCCTTGCATCATCCACTGCTGAATCTCTTCATATGAGTCAAATTCATACCCAAACTCTTTTAAAATTTTGTTTGTGTAGTTATCTACAACTAAAGCTTCTCTCTTACATGCATAACAAAGAATTGCATCTGCACTCTCCTGCCCTACCCCTTTTTGTGCTAAAAGCCACTCTCTTGTTACTGATATTTGAAAGTTTTCAAAATCTCCAAATTCTTCAATAATTTTTCTACAAAGAGTTGAAAGTCGTTTTGCTTTTGTGTTATAAAAGCCACTTGGTTTTATGAGTATTGCTAAAATTTTGGTATCGATAGTTGCCAACTTTTCAAGATTAAGAATGTTATTTTCTTTTAAGTTTTTTAGAGACTTTTCAACTTTTTCCCATTTGGTTTGTTGAGTCAAAATAGCTCCAACAATTACTTCAAAACTACCACTATTTGACCACCAATTTATATCTGTTGAATCTTGAAGTAAATTAGCATTTTTCAAAGCCTCTAAAAGCTCAAAACTACTATTCAAGAAAAGCCTTTTGTGAAATTTTTACCTCTTCAAAATCATAAGCTTTGATTTTAAAAGCGTCTATACACTTACCATCATCCAACTCAAATATGACACCTTGAAGTAATTTTTTACAACTATTTGGTACATCAAACTTTGAAGAGATTGAGGTTAAAAATCTCTGCATAGGCTCTTTTTTATCCATACCTATCACACCATCTCTGCATCCTGTAAGCCCCACATCTGTAACATAAAAAGTACCCTCATTTATCTCCAAATCATCTGTACCTATATGAGTATGTGAGCCACAAATAGCACTTACTTTTCCTTTTAGCATCGCCATAAGAGCTCTTTTTTCACTCGTAGCCTCTGCATGAAAGTCGATGAATATATTTTTAAACCCTTGCTCTTTTAATCTATCCACTTCTTTAACAACTATCGTAAATGGATTGTCAACCATAGGCATTGTAAAGTGTCCCAAAGCATTTATAACCGCTAATTTTTCACTACCTACACTTAAAATTCCAACCCCACTTCCTGGAGCTGATGAAGGATAATTTATCGGTCTTAAAATCGGCTCCGTCTCCAAAAGTGGCAATATATCTTTTTTATCCCACGAATGATTACCACCTGTCATCATATCAATACCAAGAGAAAAAAGCTCTTTGGAATTTTTAACAGTTATGCCAAAACCATGACTTGCATTTTCCGCATTTATAATCACTAAATCAATATCAAATTTTTCTCTAATATTTTTAAGATGATGTTTAACCATCATACGACCAGGTTTGCCCACTACATCTGCTAAGTATAATATTTTCAAATAAATCCCTATCTATAATTTGATTATTATACAAGAAAGTTGCTATGATACACAGATGAATAAATTTAAGATACTTTTACTAGAAGATGATATTCTTTTTGCACAAAGTTTGGAAGACTTTTTACAAGAATGTGGATTTATTGTAGATATCTGTATAGATGGTGAATCTGCTTTAGAAAAAAGTTATGAAAACTCGTATGACTGTATGTTGTTAGATGTCAATGTACCAAAACTAAATGGATTTGAAGTTTTACAAAGTATAAGAGAGCAAAATAACAATACCCCAGCAATCTTTTTGACCTCTTTTAAAGATAAAGAATCGGTACTTAAAGGGTTTGATAAAGGGGCTGATGACTACATAAAAAAACCTGTTGACTTAGATGAGCTTCTTAGCCGTATAAATGCACTGTTGAAACGAACTCATAACTTTGCAAACGTCATACAAGTAGGGAAATATCTCTATAACCCTATTCAAAAAACATTAACTTGTGATAAAGGGGAACTAACTCTTACGAAAAAGCTCTCTTATCTTTTAGATATTTTGATAGAACATAAAAACTCACTTGTTACAAAAGAGATGATTAGCAAAAAACTTTGGGAATGGGATGAAGAACCAAGTGAAGGGTCACTTAGGGTTTATATCAATGAACTAAAAAAGATAATTGGCAAAGAGATGATAAAAAACCAAAAAGGCTTTGGATACAAACTTGAACTCTAAAAAATCTGAACTTCTACTTGGAAATGCACTCATCATAACCATCATTACTGTCATAGTTTTGGTGCTTCACCAAACATTTAAAGAGAATATAAACCCAACTCTACTACTTGATTTTTTCCTTGTACTTGGAGCTGTTTTATTATATCTATTTTTAGGCTCACCTATGATTGATAATTTTTTAACAAGCGATAAAAACCTAAAAACAATGGTAGATGAAACCCTGCATGAACTAAACACCCCAATAGCTACAATAGAAGCCAACATAACCATGCTAAAAAAATCAATCACCGATGAAAAAAATCTAAAACGACTAAATAGAATAAAAGATGCGTCCAAAAATCTTACACAACTATATGAAAGTATAGAGTACAACATCAAAGAAAACATCGAACAAGTAGAAAAAAACACTTTTGACCTTAAAGTTGCGATGGACCAATCAATAGAAAAGTTTCAAGACATCAAAAATAATTTAACAATTACGAACGAAGTAAAAGAGTTACATATCACAACTGACAAAAACGGCTTTACAAAAATGCTCGACAACCTCATCTCAAATGCTATAAAATACAACAAAACAGATGGATTTGTAAAAATCTACACAGACAAAAACAACCTTTGCATCCAAGATAGTGGCATAGGAATAGATACAAAAAACCTCTTCATAGTCTTTGATAAATCATATCAAGAAAACCCAACAACAAAAGGGTTTGGCTTGGGGCTTAGCATCGTAAAATCTTTTTGTGATAAACATAAGATAAAAATAAAAATTGATACTCAAAAAAATGAGGGTACAACGATAATGCTTGATTTAAGTGAGATTTTATAACTAAACATTCTCAACACTTTTGGTTATAGCACCCTTTTCCACTTCGATATGCTATAATTCAAGTTTTAAAATCCAAGCTGACACAATTGTTATAGCACCCTTTTCCACTTCGATATGCTATAATCTAATAAAAGCAGTAGAGGAAGAAGATTTGTTATAGCACCCTTTTCCACTTCGATATGCTATAATGCTTCGCTCCTGCAATAGTAATTGACTTATGTTATAGCACCCTTTTCCACTTCGATATGCTATAATCATATTTGTTTTTACTGAAACACTCATCAAGTTATAGCACCCTTTTCCACTTCGATATGCTATAATCTTAAGGGTGGTTTGGTCTTGGTCGGACGCGTTATAGCACCCTTTTCCACTTCGATATGCTATAATTTGTGTTTTTTGCCAATCTGCTAAGCTTCTGTTATAGCACCCTTTTCCACTTCGATATGCTATAATATCTTGACGATGAAACGGCGGTGGATTATTGTTATAGCACCCTTTTCCACTTCGATATGCTATAATCGCCACCTGCTTCAACTACATTCGTGCCATGTTATAGCACCCTTTTCCACTTCGATATGCTATAATGATAAAAAAGTATTCAATAAGGACATTGCAGTTATAGCACCCTTTTCCACTTCGATATGCTATAATCTTTTCGTAGATACTGATTGCATATCTCCCGTTATAGCACCCTTTTCCACTTCGATATGCTATAATCTCCTCTACCGACAAGAATAGAAAAACTAGGTTATAGCACCCTTTTCCACTTCGATATGCTATAATAGTACCTACTCGCTTAGGTGTTCCCATCATGTTATAGCACCCTTTTCCACTTCGATATGCTATAATTGTCGCACATTTTTAAACAAATGTCAATAGGTTATAGCACCCTTTTCCACTTCGATATGCTATAATTCATCGTAAAGAATCACTTACGCAAACAATGTTATAGCACCCTTTTCCACTTCGATATGCTATAATTATAAGATTGAGCATTAATAGTAATTCAATGTTATAGCACCCTTTTCCACTTCGATATGCTATAATTTTCATCACTCATATATGTAAAGTTTTCCTGTTATAGCACCCTTTTCCACTTCGATATGCTATAATTTCGGATCCCTTATCTCCTGTAAAAGATACGTTATAGCACCCTTTTCCACTTCGATATGCTATAATGAATAGTCTTCTTATCAAGTATGCTCTAGTGTTATAGCACCCTTTTCCACTTCGATATGCTATAATATAGCTTTAAAAATTGAGCCGTCACCTGTGAGTTATAGCACCCTTTTCCACTTCGATATGCTATAATACCGTAGCTCAGAACCCTGTGGAAAAAGGCTCTGAGCTATTTTTTTCTTGAAAAAAGTAGTTAAGTTTATAAATTTTAAGTCCGTAAATCTTTATTTTTCTGAATTTTTATCATTTAATTCCGCTTAAAAAAGAACTAATTGCTCTATATGTAACTTTTTTTCTTCTATTTTTTTTTCACCAACCAAAATTTCCATGCGATTATATTGTTTATCTGTAATTTGTAAAATTCTCACATTTCCTTTTGGTGGTAATGCTTTTTTAATACGGTTTATATATTTATCTGTTTCATCTTGTCCTTTACAAACACGGATGTAAATAGAATATTGCATCATATTAAAACCATTTCTAAGAAGATGGCTTCTAAACTTTGAAGCATATTGTCTACCTCTTTTTGTGTCAGTAGGCAAGTCAAACATAACAAACAATCTCATAAATATTGCCTCTTTCATATTTTATATCCTTTCACAAATGTTGGCAATTTTAAGAAATTATAATCATCTTGTATATACGATTTTTGCAGTGTTTGCACCATCTTTTCTATGGCATTTAAAACACTTAGCTTTTCACCATCTATATCTACATAAATATTTAAAAGATTGATAAGCTGTGCTTTTTGCTCTTTTGTTAAAAAAATTTCATCAACTGCACAATCTTCATAGATTTTTATAACCTCAACATCAACAAAAACTCTAAAGGTTTCTATTAAATCGTCACTTAGGTTAAAAGAGTTTAATTCATTGCTATGATTTATCCCAAATGCAGGTATAAACCCATATGCGCTTAAGGTTCTAGAAATCGCTCCTCTTATGATTGCATACCCATAATTTAATGCTCCATTTCGCCCGTCCATATCATCTCGACGATTTATATCTTCAAACATATAGAAAAAATACTCTCTTGCTGCATAACTTTCTATGTATGTTTTATCATTTGATTGCACTTTTTGACTTAGTATTTTTAATTTTTTATAACCATCTTGATGGCATACTTTTAATGCCTTTGCTTGATTTAACACTTTTATTTGGATAATCTTTTTCCAAAGTTTATTTTTCAAAGGCTTTGAAATATCTTTTTGTATATGTGCAATTTTTGAAAATCTACTATGTTGAGAAAAAGGCAAAAATAATCCGTTTGGATGATGATACTCATCACATACAAAAAGAGCTATTTTTTCTTTAGCAATTGCAGATAATAAAGAAGTTGTAATCGTAGCTTGTCGTGACTCTATCACTATCACTGAAATATCTTCTAAGTCAATACTTACTTTTTCATTCAACTCTTTTTGGTCAATCAAAAAATTTGTATTTTTCAATGAGAGATAAGCAGGGTTAGAGATATAAATTACTCTCCATCCCATCACTTACTCCTTTTTGTGCCTAATCTTTTTTCTTGTTTTATTTCATGATAATCACCTAAAGGAGTTACATGATATTTTTTTAAATCTATTAATGAACCTGTACTAACACGACAATCTTTTTTATCACATGATGAAGCATAATGGCTGTATATCATAAATCGACCATCACTTAGTGCAAATTTAAAGTATCCAAAATATTCACCATTTTTATTTTTCAAATGTAACAATTCGTCCTTAAATATTGAAAATACAAATTGATAACTACCATCAATTTTCTTTTTTTTGATAGTTTCATCAGGCAACTCTTTTTTTTCAAAGTCTGCTGGGTAAAGATAGATAAAGTGAAACTTTCCATCTTTTTTAAAGACATCTATCCTCTTAACCTCGCCATTTTCTGCCATCCCATAATTTACTGGAAACACTCCTTTTTTATCATCTTTACTATGTATAGTTTCCTTGTGAGCCGCTCCTGTTACTTTTTTTCTAGGAGTATAAGAGACAAATATCTCCTCTATTGACTTATCCATTTCCTCACGAAAATTCCTAAACGGTGGTTCAAATCTTACTTTTTTAGACTTTTCTTCTTTTTTCTCATAAATAAATCCTTCATTTTTTCCTGATACAGTAGAAAGCTTTTGAACCTGCGACTGAGATGCAAAAGCTAAAACTATTGCATCTTGTGCATGATGGTAATGATTATCTCTATTTTTTTGTGCTACTCCCCAATTATGTCTTAAAAGTGCGGTTAACGAGCCATTTCTTGTAAAAACTTTTTGTGAACTTTTAGCTGTTAATTCTAGATTGTTTTCTATGAAATTTTTGAGAAATTTTGACATATATGAGGTGTCATTTTTATTTCTTTCTCTAAATTCATTTTCAGAATTTTCATCAAAATTTTTCTTTAAGAGTTTTTTCTTTTTTCCATAACTGAATCTCACAGCCCCTTTTACAAGCTCTTCAAAACGATGCCAATTTTTATCCGTACTCGCAAAATACTCATAGGGTGTTTGATTCTTTTTATTTTGATTTTCTTTCACAAAACACAATATTTTATTACTCATACTATCATCCAAACTACGACTAAATGGCAAGATATGATCTATCTCTACATAGCCTACATCTAAAAGCCTTTTTCTATCAATAGCCTTATCATGATAAAAACAATACCCATCTTGCTCTTGCATTAAACGAAATATCAAAAGTTCTTTTCCTCTTGGCTCTCTTCCAAACTCTTCAATAAATTTTTTAACCACTTTCTCTTTTTGCTCTTGATACTCTTTTTGTCCTTTCTCTACCTTTTTTCTATCACTGTGGCTTTTTTTAATCTCTCTTGTAAGCTCTATATGCACCTTATCAAATTGTCCATATCTGGATATAAGTGCATTTATAACTTTTCTTGTTTGTGAAATAGCTCGTTTTACTACGGGATTAGTTAGCTCATTGTTTTCATCTTTGTTTAAAGGGCGTAAATATTTTTCCTTAATTCCTTCAATATTTTCATATCCAACATTCAAACAAGCCTTATCATAAGTTAATCCTTTTTTCATTTCAGGATTAATCTTTTCCACTGCCTTAATACTCAAATGTATAAATTTATCAAAAGAGATATTTTCTATCAATGCGTCTATAATAGTAATTTTTTCATCGTCCGATAAATAGGTATTTTTTTCCAAAAGATTTTTAAGATACTTCTCTATTTTTTCATCACTCTTATGATGTGAAAAAATCTCTGCAATTTTATTTAACATATTTGTATCTTTAGAAAAAATTTTCCAATGCATCTTAGAAAGTGAAGTCTCAAAAACTTTTTTTAAAGAATGGTAACCCTTTTCAAAGCCATTTTTTATTTTTACTTTTTCTGCATCTTTTACTGATAAAACTTCCCCGTTTTTATTATAATATTTTACTCTCTTAAAAAGTGTAGAACTTTCTATTTTAAGGGTTTGTCGTATTTTATTGTAAGTGATAATTTTATTTTGTTTATAAAGATCTAAAAGCACTTCTATTTGCTCTTTGCTGAAAAATATCTCTTTACCATCTTCAAGTACCAATCTATTGTTAATAATTTCAGTAATCGAAACAAACTCTTCTGCTGAAAAACTTTGCTTTGGAGCTCTTTTTTCTTTTTTCTCAAAAGTACATTTGCCAACCATATAATCAACAGATGCAAAATCTCTCTGTGAGGAGGCTACCTCAACAAATGCTTCTTCAAACTTTTTTGTCGCCATTTCACTACCATAAAGCCTTTGTTTTTCAAAAATAACTCTTATCTCATCAAACAACATCTCTCTTGAAACTGAAAATTTAAAATTTCCATCCTCGTTTCGTCTTTTTTCGCCAGTTTTAGTTGTTTGAAAAATAGCTTGCCCAATTGTCAAATACTCTCCTAAAAGTTCTTTATTTTTAGAAATTGCACTTAAAACCTTTTTACCCTCACTATCTTTTTTCTCTTCAGATTTTCTATTTGATTTATACCCTCTTCTTTTTGCAATATGAGTTAAAACTCTTGCAAATTCATCATTTAACAACTTTCGCTTAAGTGCCCTATCACGAAGTTTCCAAACTTCTTCACGTCCTTTCTGATGATAAATTGTTCCCTCATCTCCAAATAGTTCACTATAAGGTAACTCTAAATAGCTTCTAAAAAGAAGTTTAATATTTCTCATACGCTGAGCTTTTCTTTTTATTGTTCGCCTTGTACCTCTTGCCAATCTTCGAGGAAGGGCAAGGGATTTACCATTTTTTGGATTTTCAGCTTGTGTAAAAATTTTTACACCACTTTTAATAATTTTATTATTCTCTTCATTTTTACTATCATGATTAACTACTGCCCAGCCAACGGATGCAATACCTATATCTAAACCTAAAATTCTTTCCGTCATGACAAAGCCTTTATTGATTTTTTCTTAAAAATAAGATATAATTGCATTGTAACATATCGAAGTGGAATTTGAAAGTGTTATAATAAGTGAGGTTTTTTAAAGTTTCCTTGCGTAAGGCTCTGATTATTAAAATCATCCGTGTCGATGGCACACAAGAAAAAACTTTATCTCACCCTCTCTTATCCTTAATATACATCTGTTTATTATTTAGTCGCATCTCAATATCAAATAAATCAATTTCACGGATGATATCTCCTAATTTCTGATAACCATAGTTTACAGGAGAAAATGAAGAGTTATTTGAGATGTAAGCTCCTATCTTAGATAAATTTGACCAACCATCTTCATTCATCGTGCGAAGGGTCGCATTTCTAAGCCAACTTACTAGTTTTGTATCTTTTCTGAGTGCTTTTTTATCAAATTTAGGCTGCTTAACATCCTGCACTAAGCTCTCGGTTTTTATAAACTGTGAACAGGCATTGATAAAAGGATCTGGTGTTTTTTCCTCGCCAAAACCATATACTTTTAAGCCATTTCTTAAAAGCCTCATAACAATAGGAGTAAAATCACTATCACTAGTTGCAAGTGCAAATGCGTCCATGTTTTGTGAATAGAGTATATCCATAGCATCTATTATCATAGCGATGTCAGTTGCATTTTTACCTTTTGTGTAGTCAAACTGTTGTATAGGTTGTATTGCAAACTCTAAAAGCTTCTCTTCCCAACCTTTTAGTTTTGGGCTTTTCCAGTTTCCATAAGCATTTTTGATGTTTATAACACCATATTTGGATAATTCGTTGATAATTCCCTCTATAGAGTTGTGACTAATATTGTCACAATCTATTAAAAGAGCTATTGAAGTTTCTTCTTTTTTCATAATTGTATCTGCCTTTTTGAAAAATTGTATTGTGTTTTGCTAAGATGATTTTATATACTTTTATATAAAACTTACATTTTGTAACATACTCTTTATTTGTTATACCAAAAAAACAATAGTTATTGCTATTTTTATCCATATTTGGTAAACTTTATTTATCTTTTAAGAAGGGATAGTAAATGAATAAATTACTTTTTACAACTTTAATAACAGTTACTATGATAGCTTTTAGCGGATGCAGTACTAAATCAGTAAAAACTCCTGATGTGAGTAACTGTGTTGGCTGTGAAGATTTACCAGATTGTGTACCCGGTCCATATGGTGACTGTTTACCAAAAAATAAAAACTAAGAAAGGAGAAAAGATGAAAAATATTATTATCAGTTCAATTTTAGCTTTATCAGTTATTGCATTTAGTGGATGTACTTATAAAAGTGCTTCATGTAACATAGCAAAACCTAAGCTTCCTAATTGTGTAGCTGCACCTTGCACACCTACACCATCACCTTGTGGATGCCACAAGTAGTGAGTTTCTAAAATTCAAAGTAAGAATTTTTCTTACTTTGAATCAGAAACTTCAAACATAGTCAAAATAGTTTTTTGAAGAAAATTTCCATTGTCATCACTAATCATAAAATATATATTATCTTTATAGTGTGTCAGCCCCTCAAAATTATCCAAATCCCAACCTTCCTCACTTGTAAAAACTGCTAAGTTCTCTACCTTGCATCTACCATTTTCTATATTTTTTAAATAAATTTTTTTCAATGTAATACTAATACTAAAACTCTTAAAATCAAAATCCCTCCCAAGTACTAAAAGATTTCCATCACTCATAACTTCAAATTCTGTTACAGCATTTTCAAAATAATCTTTTTTAAATTTACACACTTCACCTTTTGAATTATAAATACCTTGATAACCATCTTTTTGACCTTTTAGAGGGAACTCTCCAGTAGTTAATATGCCATATCTTGGATGATAGGTTAAAGCTTCTAATGATGAATTTCTACCTTGATAATTTTTAATATTTTGTAGTTTTTTAGGCAAAGTAAGATTTTTCTTATTTTCTTTTACGCCTCTACCATAAACATCAAATTCTATAACCCTTGGATAGCCCTCAAATGAGATAAGAAGAGACTTCTTATCTCCATCTTGTACTATTGCCATCCCTTCTGAATCTCTCTTTGGTTTTAAAAACTTTTTTCCAAATTTATCTTTTAATCTATATCCATTTATTGGTATAAAATCAACAATTTTTCCATCCCTCACCAAAACTCTAGCACTAAAAAGTCTTCCTCTATCATTTAACAAGTAAAAAATATCACGATTCTCATCATATGAAAGCCCAGAGATACCATGAAATTTCTCTTTTTCAATTTTGGAAATTTCTATAATTTTGCTATCAAGTATCCTAACTTTCATAAACTTTCCATCTTTTATATTTGATGGAGTAAAGTTATGCTTCTCTAAGCCCCAAACAAAAGAGAACAAGAGAGTTAGTAAAAATAAACTCTTCACTTTATAATTTCTCTCACAGCTTGTGAGCAAATAGCAAGTCCAAAAGCCCCAGTTACTCCTACAAAACTACCAAGATCTGTACACTTTGCACTTTCAGGTGAAAATGCCACTGGAAAATCTCCTTTAAACCCACTCTTTTTTAACTCATAACGAAACTTTTTGGCTAATGCATCTCCGTGAGTCTTCCAAATAGAAGTTAATTGTATATTTGTAGGGTCTAACTTTTTTGCTCCTCCTGTTGCACTTATGAGTTTTTGGTGAACTTTGTGTGCAATTGCTACTTTTGCTGGCATATCGTCTATTGCATCTATAACCAAATCAAATTCACTAAAATCAAACTCTTCACACCACTGTTTTGTAACTTTTTGATGAAGTGCTTTAACAGTCGGATAGAGAGTCTTTAAATGTTCAACTTTTATAGCTCCAACTGCTTCACTACCAATTTGTCTGTTTTGATTGCTTGATTCAAAATTATCACAATCAACTATCGTAATATCTTGTAACCCACTACGAAACAAACAATCTAAACAAAAACCACCAATTCCCCCAACACCTAAAAGAAGAACTTTTGCATCTTGAAGCTTTGAAAAGTCATCACCAAAAAGTATCCTACTCCTCGCAAATCTCATATCCAATCCTCCAAGATTTTGATATCACTGTAAGAAGTAAGGTCTAGATGCACTGGCGTTATAGATACAAACCCTTGCTCAATTGCAGATAAATCACACATCTGTTCATCTTCACTCACTCTATATTCCAAAGCAGGAAGCCCAATCCAATAGTACTCTTCGCCTCTTGGATTTCTATGTAAATGTGCACTATTTGCATAAAGTCTATATCCTGCTTTGGTGATTTTATAACCTTTAAACTCTGATTTTTTTATAGGAGGGATATTGACATTTAACAATTTTCTATCTCCCAAAGGAAAAGAGCCTTCAAGAACTCTCTTTGCTAAATCAATCACAACTTCAATTGCCAAATCATATCCATAATCAAAAATATTTTGACACTTATCTTTGCAAACTTGAGAAATTGCGATAGAAGGGACACCAAAAAGTACACCCTCCATAGCTCCAGCGACAGTTCCACTATATGTGATATCTTCACCCATATTTGAGCCTCTGTTAATTCCACTCAAAATCAAATCAGGTTTATTGTTTTCATCAAAATAGGCATTTAATGCCAAAAATATACAATCAGTTGGAGTTCCATCATCAAGCTTATAAAAATCATCATCAACTTCTATAAATCTCATAGGTCTTGTCAAAGTAAGACTATGAGCACAAGCTGACTTTTCAGTTGCAGGAGCTACAACTATAACTCGTGCTAAAGTTTTTGCTGCTTTTATAAGAGCTTTTAAACCATCACTATCATATCCATCATCATTTGTTATTAAAATTGTTTTATTTTTTATCATATACTCATTATAATGATATCATTATAAATTTTAGCAATTTCAAGAAATGGAGCTTTTATGGTAAAACATATTGTATTTTTTAAACTAATCGATAATTCTTTTGAAAATAAAGAAAAAGTTAAACAAAAACTTTTAACGATGCAAGGCAAGATTGAACCTCTTCAAAAAATAGAAGTAGGCAATAACTTTGCAGAGGAAGAGAGAGCCTATGACATCGCACTTTTAACTGATTTTAAAAGCAAAGAGGACTTAAATATTTATGCTTTACACCCCTATCATTTGGAGATTGTAAGCTATATAAAAGAGGTTGCATCCTCCTCAAAAATTGTTGACTTTATATATTAAACTTTATATTAAATTGACATTTAAATAATATTGTGCTATTTTACCTTTTAACTTTAAGAAATAATTTGGTAAGAGGATTTATATGAGAATATTATCAGTAGGTGTCGATGAGGAATTATCAAGACAAATCGCTTTAAGTTTAAGAGTTATCGTGGATGATTCTTATGATATAGATGACAGTTCTAACTTTTTGCGATTTAGAAACTATGACTTGATTTTGCTTGACTACGACCTTGAATATAACAAGACGAAGAAATTTATTACAAAAATATCTAAGGATTTAAAAGTTCCTTTGGTAATTTTATCTATCATCAATGATAAGGAAACTGAGATATCATTCTTAAAAACTGGTGCTGATGATTTCATCAAAGAGCCGTTTGATACGGATATCATTTCAGCAAGAGTTGAAGCAAAGCTAAGAAGAACAATAGATAACCGTATAAAAATTGGTAAACTAACAATCGATATAGGTGAAGAAAAAACATCTTATAGTGATAAAGAAATAGAGATAAAAGGTAAACCTTTTGATATTTTAGTTTACTTAGCAGAACACAAAAACCAAGTTATCTCAAAAGATAGACTTTTAAATGCTATCTGGGAAGAGCCTGAGTTTATAACTCCAAATGTTGTCGAAACTTCTATAAACGCAATTAGACAAAAATTAGATAAAAACCTTGGCATTAAGTGTATCGAAACGATACGAAGACGAGGATATAAATTTTGCTATGTGGACAAAGAGGCTTCATGAATGATGACAAATCTAAGGAGTTTTTATACACACTCCTTGGTGGAGCACTTCTCTTAAAAGATCGTTTTTCTGATCAGTTTGACGATATCCTTAAAAAAGGTGAAGAGTCAAAAGATGATATAAAAGCAACTGCTACAGAAACTATGGCAAAAGCAAGTCAGCAAAAAGATGAAATAGAGAGTGAACTCAAAAACAAAATTAAAACAATTGTTGATGAGCTTGGTCTTGCGACCAAAAAGGATATAGAAGAGTTAAAAGAGCTAATTAAAAAAGTCTCTTAATCCCTCTATATGCAACATCTGTCATAAGACGCATCTGTTCATCACTTATAGTATATGCTGGCATAAAATAGACTACATTTCCTAGCGGTCGTAAAAGTACTTCATTTTTCAGTGCATATTTATAAATTTCAAGCCCAATTCTCTGCTCTGGATTATACCCCTTAAGCTCAACCGCCGCAATCATACCTCTTTGTCTAACCTCTTTTACATTTTCAAGCTCTTTAAATTTTTTAAGCTCACAACTTAAAAATTCTATTTTTGATCTATTTTTCTCAATAATACTTTCATTTTCAAATATATCAAGAGTTGCATTTGCAGCAGCACATGCTAGAGCATTACCCGTATAACTGTGAGAATCAAGAAACGATTTTCCTTCATTATAATCACAATAAAATGCTTGATATATATCATCAGTAGTAAGAACACAAGACAGTGGCAAATAACCACCTGTAATGCCTTTTGAAAGGCACATAAAATCGGGCGTAACATTTGCACTCTCACAGGCAAACATTGTTCCTGTTCTTCCAAATCCTACTGCAATTTCATCTGCAATTAAAAATACTCCATATTTATCACACAAAGCTCTAAGTTTTGTGATATAACTAGCATCATACATAGCCATTCCACCAGCACACTGAACCAATGGCTCGATAACTACAGAAGCAATTTTCCCCTCATGCTCTTTAAAAAGGTTTTCCATCGATGCTAAAGCATCTTCTTCACCTACTAAAGCAGGAGATAAAGCTTGGAAAGTTTTTATCAAAATTTCATTATAAATCTCTTTATAAAGTGATACATCACCAACAGCTAAAGCACCTAAAGTTTCCCCATGATAACTGTTTTCCAATGAGATGAAAACATTTCTCACTTCACCTTTATTTTTATAATATTGGAAACTCATTTTTAGTGCTATCTCTATGGCACTTGAACCATTATCAGCAAAAAAGACTTTTTCTAATTTTGGAGGTGTAAGTTTCACCAATCTCTCAGCCAATTTTACAGCACTCTCATGTGTAAATCCTGCAAAAATTATATGCTCCAATGTCTCTAGTTGCTCTTTTATTTTTTCGTTTATATAAGAATTTGAGTGACCAAATATATTAACCCACCAGCTACTAATCGCATCTAGATATTGATTGCCATCAAAATCATAAAGATATTCACCTTTGGCTGATTTTATTGGTATAAACGGGAGTGTCTCATAATCTTTCATTTGAGAACAAGGATGCCATATGTGCTTTAGGTCTCGCTCTCTTATTATTTTATTTGTTAACATGAAGCATTTTTAAGTAAGCTCTCATCAAGTTTTAACTCTTCATTACTCATCACACCAATATCATGAGATAATATATCTTCTGCTATCTCCTTGGCCTCTTTTAACGAATGCATCTTACAAGTACCACATTGATATACATTTAACTCAGGGATATCATCTTGATTTTCAACTTTTAATACATCCTTCATCGCCTCTTTCCAAGCTTGTGAAACTCTCATCTCATCAGGCTCACCAAGCAAACTCATATAAAAACCAGTTCTGCATCCCATAGGCGAGACATCTATAATCTCAACATCTTTACTATTTAAATGTTCTCTGATAAAACCAGCAAAAAGATGCTCTAGCGTATGAGTACCTTTTTCACTCATGATATCTCTATTTGGTGCATAAAATCTCAAATCAAATACAGTTATAATATCTCCACTTGGTGTTGTCATCTTTTTCGCAACCCTTGTTGCAGGTGCTTTCATCTTTGTATGATCTACCATAAAACTATCTAACATTGGCATCTAAAATCCTTAATTTTTTTACATTGTATCAAAAATTGAGCTAAATCAATCTATAAATAAACTTATTTCGATAAACTTTACTACCAAAATTATAAGGATAAAAAATGGAATTAAACGATAAACAATATTGCAATGTTTGCATGGTAGATTCAACTGCCACAAATAAAACTGTTTTCATAAAAGCAGTTTGCTTAGGAGAAGATGTACATATCTGTACTTCATGCATACCACAAGTTATTCACGGTAGCGGAGAGATAGTAAAGTCAAACAATGAAGTAAAAGAGAAAGTCTCTTAAAATTTTGTGAGGACATGGTGTCCTCACCACTTTCACATTAGCTTGGCAATAACTCTTTCTCTTTTACAGTTTTCACATTTTTAGAAATTTTAGAATCTTCTTTTATAATCTCTTTTTCATCGATTAAAATTTCTTGATATTTTCCTATAAATCCATCAATCGTTCCACCATTATTTAATAGCTTATTTACAAAAAGTTTCCCTTTAACATTTGCATGCATCGTGGTTGATAAAGTTTCACATGCAATATCGCCTTCAATTTTTCCTGATATATCAATACTTTTTGATTGGACAGTTGCTTTGATATTTCCACTCTCTTTTATAGATAATTTCTCGCATTCTATAACACCTTCAAATATCCCAGTCATACTAATATTTTTAGCTTCAATTTTATCTTTTGTAAAAGATTTTTGATCTCCTTCAAATGAGCTACATACAACCTTTCCAGCTATTTTACCATTGCTAGAGACTTTTTCAGCTTTTATATCCCCTAATATTGAGCCAAATTCACTGAGGATAACCTCTTTTTTGCAATCAATATTACCAATAAATTCGCCACCTATCTCTACATTATCATTAGTTGTAATATTTCCTTCAAACTTACTGCTTCTTGTTAAAAATGATGAAACTCTCACAGGGGTTGCTTCTGGTACATTATCTTGTTTTTTGTTTTTAAAAAACATTATATTTTCCTTGTTTTAATTAAAGTAATTAAATTATACCATTATTAAATAAAATTAATTAAATTTTAATGAAGTCTATGTTTTTCGTAAGTTCCTAGCATTCTAACATCTTCAGCAAAAAATGCTAACTCTTCAAGAGCAAGTCTTAATGGTTTGGATTCAATATGCCCATCTATATCTATATGAAATTGACTGCCTTGAAGTGCCTTTGTACCCATATAACTCTCAATTTTTAATAAATTTACACCATTTGTTGCAAACCCACCCAATGCTTTGTAAAGAGATGAAGGAATATCTCTAACTTGAAAAATTAATGATGTAATATAAGATTTATCAAGCTTAAATGGCGGTATATATTTTTTAGTACTCAAGACAAAAAAACGAGTTACATTACCTTTTATGTCTTCAAAATCTTCTTTTAAAATCTCAAGTTCATAGATATCAGCTACTAATTTTGAAGCAATTGCGGCTTTAGTTTTATCACCAATTACAGCTACCTCTTTTGCAGCTCCTGCAGTATCTAGTTTTGCTTCTGCACAAAGTGATAATTTTAAAATATTATTATGACATTGTGCAAGAGCCTGAGGATGTGATGCAACATATTTAATATCTTTTAGAGTTGAGCCTTTTACTCCTAGCAGACAATGTGATACACTCTCATAATGTTCACCTATAACATGAAGTGCCATTTTAGGTATGAGCCTATATATCTCTTCTACTCTTCCAGCAGTCGAATTTTCCAAAGGAATCATTGCGATATCTACATCCCCCTGCTCAACAAGCCACATGGCTTCAAAAAAAGTGTCACATGCAATTGTTTTTAAATGAGGATAGGCATTTTTACATGCTTGTTCTGAGTAGGCACCTTCAACACCTTGATATGCAATTGATTGTTTCATGATTTATGATAGATCAAGAGGAGAAAATCTCCTCTTATTTTTGCTATACTCTAGCCTCTTCTCTTCTTTGTAAATACTCCCATTGAGCATCAACATTTTTTTGCCACTCTTCTAAGATATGAGCAAATTCAGGTCTAAATAGATGTTTAAATCTCCCTTGAACTCCTAAATAATCTTTTACAGGAACTACATTTTTAGGACGATAAGTTATATTTAACTCAGTTCCATTGATGATTTCATATAAAGGAAATACCAAAGAATCTGTTGCTAAATCAGAAACAGCAATAGTATCTTTTGGATCAAATTTCCACTCTGTTGTACACGCTGAAATCGCATTTAAATAAACTGGACCTTCAGTTGCTAAAGCAGTTTGCATCTTTTTAAGCATATCTTTCCATTTATTTGGAGACATTTGAGCAACATATGGTGCACCGTGAGCCGCCATTATTGCTACTAAATCCTTTTTCATCTTTTTTTCGCCATAACTGATTCGACCAGCTGGGCTTGTTGTTGTACTTGAGCCAATTGGTGTTGCTGAACTTCTTTGTCCACCTGTATTTGCATATACTTCATTATCAAGACAAATATATGTAAAATCATGACCTCTTTCAACTGCACCACTTAAGAATTGAAAACCAATATCATAAGTTGATCCATCTCCACCAAATGCTACAAACTTTACAGGAGCATCTGGGTCTTTGAGTGTCCCTTTTCTCTTTCTTGCTTTATGCATAGCTTCTGCACCAGTAATTGAAGTTGCAGCATTTTCAAATCCAATATGTATCCATGAAGTATCCCATGACGTATATGGATAAACAGCAGTTGAAACCTCTAAACATCCTGTGTTTGAAGAGATAACTAAGTTATCATCTGTGCAATTCATAAGTTCTCTTACGATGATTGAATGTGCACAACCAGGACACAATAGATGTGCTCCTTCAAATCTATCATTTGCAGTTGATAACTCTTTTAAGTTTTTAATCTTTTTAATAGTACTACTCATTGTTTTTCCCCAATTCCTATTCAAAATACTCTAGTTTTGGACCTCTTAATCCAATAAACTGCTGTATTTTTCCATTTTGCTTACCGCTTTTTGCATTTAAAGCCAACTCTCTATAAATTTCTTTAAGGGATTCAACTGTCAAATCTCTACCACCCAAACCATAAATATAATTTGTAATAATCGGTTTATTATCGCCTGTATAAATAGCCGCACTCACTTCATTAAAAAGTGCACCAAGTGCTCCACCAGGGCTACTTCTATCCATGCATCCAATAGCTTTTACATTTTTAAATGTATCTCTAACATTATCAAAAGGAAATGGTCTAAAAACTCTAGGAGCTACAACACCAGCTTTTATTCCCTCTTCTTCTCTCATAATCTTAGCAACTAGTCTTGCCGTCTCAACGGTAGTTCCAAGAGCGATAACAGCAACTTCTGCATCTTCCATCATATAAGTTTCAACTCTTTTGTACTCTCTACCAGTTTTCTTTTTAAACTCTTCAAAAACTTTATCAACAAAAGGACGAGAATCTAATATTGCTTTATGTTGTTTTGCTTTATGCTCATAATGCCAATCTTCTTCAGTTTGAGCACCATAAGTTACAGGCTGAGAAAAATCTAACATTTCACTTACTGGCTCAAATTTACCAACAAATGCATAAGCATCATCATCCGTCATAGGATTAATATTTTGTGCAGTATGAGATGTGATAAATCCATCTTGATGAACCATTACAGGAAGTCTTACAGAATGATTTTCACCAATTTTAAATGCCATAAGTGTTAGGTCATAAGCTTCTTGAGCATTAAATGCGTCCATTTGTATCCACCCAGAATCTCGTCCAAGATACATATCTGAGTGATCACCACGAACATTTAAAGGCGAAGCCAACGCTCTATTTACAACTGTTAATACAATTGGTAGTCTCATCCCAGATGCTTGATAAAGAACTTCTGCCATCAAAGCAAAACCTTGCGAACTTGTAGCAGTAGCAACTCGTCCACCAGACGCCGCTGCACCAATACAACCACTCATAGCAGCATGTTCACTCTCAACCATAACAAATTCACCTTCAACATAACCATCTGCTAAAAATTTTGCATAACCTTCAACAATTGGTGTTGACGGAGTAATAGGATATGCTGCAACAACATCAACCTGTGCTTGTCTTAAAGCTTGTGCTGCAGCAAAGTTCCCATCCCATACTTCAACTTCTTGTAAATCCATCTTTTCTACCATTATTCTTCCTCACTATCTGTTTTTTTCGCAGGCCACTCTTCTAACGCTTCTTCAATTTCTTTACGCTCATCAAACATCAAAAGTGATTTTGGATTTGTCGGACACACCTCAACGCATATACCACATCCCTTACAATGGTCAAAATCAATACCTATCATTATTTTATCTCTTGATATAATAGAAGTGTCTGGACAAAATACCCAGCAAAATTGACAATCAATACATATGTCTCTATTATATATTGGCTTGATAATTCTCCAATCAGCAACACTTGCTGTATAAGAGTTTGTCACTGCATAATCTCTCTCTTCTTGTTTCAAAAATGAAGCATTTTCCACTTCACCATTAAATGAGTGTAAAAGAGTAGCTTGACTCACCTCATCCCACCCTAAACGCTCTTCTGTCCCCAAAAACTTTGGATTTTCACTCTGTCTCATTAAATAAACCTTTCTATTTTACTTCATTAAACGCACGATCGATTGCTTGCATATTTGCTTCGATAATTCTTGGTGGAAATTTAGATAAAACTTTTTGCATCTTCTCTTTAAAATAATCTAATTCAAACATACTAGAAACTTTTACAAAAGCACCTAACATTGGTGTATTTGGCATTGATCTTCCAATTGTGTCTAGAGAAATTTGAACACAATCAACTACAAAAACTCTATCTTCTTTGCCTTGTAGTTCTGGAATCTCTTTTATTAGCTCATCTTTCGATAAATGTGTAGTGATAATAAACTTTGTATCATCAGTTGCATTTTCTGTTATGTTATCGCTATATGCAAGTGCTGGATCAATAACAAATACATAATCAGGATGCATAAATTTAGCATGGTTTATAACCTGTTCATCGGCTATTCTATTATAAGCTGTCATAGACGCACCTCTTTTAGCAGACCCATAAAGAGCAAAAGCCTGAACCTGTTTTCCCGTCGTAGAAATAACATCCCCAAGACCCTTCGCACCTGTTACAGCACCTTGTCCGGCACGACTATGCCATCTTATTTCAACCATTAAATCCCCTTATAATTAAATTTTAAAAATTTAGTTGCATAATTTTAGATTATTATCACTTAACTTAGGCTTTAGTTATATTTTTTATATAGCTTACAGCTGAATATGTATCATTTTGTATCACTTTAGTAGATTTTTTTAACTGATTTATTGTTCCATAACCACAGCAAACACCCACAGTTTCAACACCTGCTTCTCTTCCACTTACCATATCAAGAGAAGTATCACCTATCATCCAAACATTGCTACAATTAGTAACACTCATCAGGTGTAACGCCTTTAAAATTGGTTCTGGATGCGGTTTAGGATTTACAACATCTTCTCTTCCTACCAATATTTCAAAATAATCCATAACTTTCATATGTTTTAAAAGTTCTATTGAATAGCTTCCAGTTTTTGTTGTCACAACTCCAAGTCTTGCAAATTTTGAAGCTTCAATAATTGCCTCTTTTGCTCTTGGCAGAAACTTTGTCATAAGTTTTGATCTCTTTCTATAGTGAAACTTATATCTATCCACAAAATCACAAACCATATCTTTTTCCACGCCTAAATGCTCATACATAAAATCAAGTGTGTGTCCAATAAGTGCTTTAATTCTTTTTCGTTCAGGTGCTTGAAGTCCAAAATCTTCATAAGAATCTTCAAAACATAAAAGTATAGCTTCAGTAGAATCAAGCAATGTGCCATCAAGATCAAAAAGTATAACCGTCTCTCTCATGGTTTAATCCAATCAATCACATTATGCATAACACCTATAATCGACTGTGATACATTTTTTATATCTCTATTTACAACTGTGATAGTGTTTGGTATATACAAAAATAAATAAGGATTATCCCCAACTATTGTTCTATAAATCTCTTTATAGATGACTCCTAATTTTTCTCTATCTACAGTTTTTTCAGCCTCTTTTATAAGCCTATCAACTGTATCATTTTTATATGATACAAAATTGAACCCACCCTTTTTACTTCCTTCACTATGCCAAATACTATAAGCATCAGGCATAAGTCCAAGCGACCAACCAAGGACTACACTCTCAAAGTTTCTTGGCATGACAACTGTATTTAAAAAAGCTTGCCACTCCATAGTTTTTAATTTTACTTTTATTCCAGCTTTTCTTAACTGATGTTGCATAATTTGTGTAGCATAGACTCTTGTTTGATTATTGGAATTTGTTACTATCTCAAACTCTAAAGGATTATTTTCATCAAATCCTAGCTCTCTTAAAAGTGCTTTTGCTTTTTCTATATTTTGTTTGGGAGAAGTTACATTCTCATCATAAGCAAAAGTACCAGGCATAAATGGACCATTACAAATCTGACCATGTCCAAAAAACAGTATATCAACTATCTCTTGTCTATCAATTGCTAATGATATAGCTTCTCTTACTTTTGGATTTTGAAACTTTGGATTTTTATGGTTAAAACCAAGATAGGTATAAGAGTTTGAAATTTTTTCAAAAAACTCAAATCTCTTTTTAAAAGCTTCATCAAGTTGTCTCTTATGCTGTAAAGGAGATAGGGAACCAACATCAAGTTTACCAGATTTAAGCATCAAAAACTCAGTGGCGGGATCTGGCATAAAATGATATACAATTTTCTTAATTTTTGGCTCTTTTTCAAAATAACCTTTATTAGCTTCCAATATAATATCTTTTGAAACTTCAAAACCATTAATTGTATATTTTCCAGTACCTATAGGCTTTTGGTTAAAACTGCTTGTCATAATCTCTTTCTCATTTTGAAGGATATGTTTTGGTACAATATCCATCATCCAAGTCTCTAAAGCCTTAAAATATGACTCTTTATATTTAACTTCAACTATATATTTATCAATAATATTCACACTTTTAACATAACGAAACTGATTTGTATATGGTGTAAAGATTTTTGGAGAGTGAATAAGTTCATATGTAAAAAGTACATCATCAGCAGTAAAAGGAGCACCATCACTCCACTTGACATCCTCTCTAAGATAAAAAATTAATGTTGTTTCATCTACAAATTTATAATTTTTAGCCAACAAGCTTTTTATCTTTCCATCTTTATCGTAAGTTAAAAGTGATGAAAATATCCAACCACCAATCTGAGAACTAGCACTATCTGTAGAGATAAGAGGGTTAAGCTTTGAAGGACTTGATGATATAGACAGATGCAAGGTTTGTGCAAATATATTTAATGTTAAAAATAGAGCTAAAACTAAGGTTTTCATGATGAGATTATAATGAAGATTATCTTAAACTCAAAAATAGACCTTGACATTTAGGAGATAACAATAAATGAAAAAAATTGCACTTTTACTATTACTAATAAACTTAAATATTTTTGCTATAGACAAAGCAAGTTTAGGATTAAATATAAATCCTAATGATTTAGAGGTAGAGGGTAGATCAACTCTCGCTTTTGCAAATGATGACCCTACTTTTAGAAATTTTTATATAAATGGAAATTTTATAAATTCAGATGAGACTCTTTTTGGATTGGGATTTTTTGTTGAAAATGCTCCAACAAATTATCAAAACATATCATTTGCTATAGGTCTAAGAACAATATTTAGTGATTATAAAAACGATAGCTTTGTAGCAATACCTATTATGGTGGGAGCAAAAGCTAGAATGTATCTAGGAGATTTACCAAAAAGTCATCTTGGATTTAAATTTGCATATGCACCAAGCCCATTAACCTTTCAAGATGCCTCATCTTACACAGAATATAGAATAGAAGTGGATATGAGTATAATTGATAATGTTAATCTCTATTTAGGATATAGAAGTATCGATACAAACTATAAAAAAATAGATTTAAGCTACAACAGTTCAGCCTACTTAGGCTTTAAATTTGTACTAGATTAACAAGAATATTGAAGAAATTTTAAAGAATTTTCACAATATTTTCACATTTTCAGCTTCCTTTGTAAAATAAATATATATAATAACACCATCATGTGATATTTGCGTGACATTCTAAAATTCATAAGGAGGTTTTAATGCAATCACACAATGCATTAGAATATGACTACACAGTTGCTAAGATGTTTACCGTTTCAGCTATTGTGTTGGGTATTGTAGGTATGACAATTGGTGTTTTGTTAGCGTTTCAGTTAGCATTTCCTGATCTTAACTATCTACTTGGGGAATACGGTACTTTTAGTAGGCTAAGACCTTTGCACACAGATGCAGTTGCTTTTGGTTTTACATTGAGTGGTATTTGGGCAGCTTGGTACTATTTTGGACAAAGAATCTTAAAAGTTTCTATGGCTGAATCACCATTTTTGATGTTTATGGGTAAACTACACTTTTGGCTTTATATAGTGGGAGTTGCAGCGGTTGTTGTTACACTTTTAATGGGTATTACTACCTCAAAAGAGTATGCAGAGTTTGAGTGGCCTATTGATATTGCAATAGTTGTTGTATGGCTAATATTTGGTATCGGTCTTTTTGGCATGATAGGAATAAGAAGAGAAAAACATCTCTATATCTCAATGTGGTATATGATAGCATTTTATGTTGCAGTTGCAATGTTATATCTATTTAACAACATGGCTATTCCAACATATTTTGCTTCGGGTGGTATAGGCAATTGGTGGCACTCTGTATCTATGTATGCAGGAACCAATGATGCAATGGTTCAATGGTGGTATGGTCACAATGCAGTTGCATTTGTATTTACAACACCTATTGTTGCAATGATTTATTACTTTTTACCTAAAGAGTCAGGTCAACCTGTTTACTCATATAAACTTTCACTTCTTTCATTTTGGGGATTAATGTTTGTTTATCTTTGGGCTGGTGGACATCACCTTATATACTCAACAGTTCCTGATTGGGTTCAAACTATGGGATCAGTTTTCTCAGTTGTACTTATTCTTCCTTCATGGGGTAGTGCTATCAATATGCTACTTACAATGAAAGGTGAGTGGGGTCAACTTCAAACAAATCCATTGATTAAATTTATGATTATGGCTTCTACTTTCTACATGTTCTCAACATTAGAAGGACCAATTCAAGCTATCAAATCAGTTAATGCATTGGCTCACTTTACAGATTGGATTCCAGGACATGTTCACGATGGAACTTTAGGCTGGGTTGGATTTATGATAATAGCTGCACTTTTCCATATGACACCAAGAATGTCTGGAAGAGAAATTTATAGTAAAAAACTTATGGAATCACAATTTTGGATTCAAACAGTAGGTATAGTTCTATATTTCTCAAGTATGTGGATTGCGGGTATCACACAAGGTATGATGTGGAGAGCAACTGACCAATATGGTAATCTTGCTTACTCATTTATAGATACAGTAACAGTACTTCACCCTTACTATACGATTAGAGGAGTTGGTGGATTATTATATTTAATTGGTGTCTTTATGTGGGCATACAATATTTACATGACATTTAAAGCTGGTAGAGTACTTGAGAAAGAACCTCAAAATGCTACACCTATGGCTTAAGGAGGGATAAATTATGTTTCATTGGTTAGAAAAAAATCCATTCTTTTTTACAGTAATGGTGTTTGTTACAATAGCATTTGCGGGTATTGTTATGATATTACCAAATTTTGCAAAGAGTTCACAACCAGTTGTTGGTACAAAACCTTACACGGTTTTAGAGCTAGCGGGTCGACATGTATATATCAAAGATAGTTGTAATGCATGCCACTCACAGTTAATTCGTCCATTTAAATCTGAAACAGATAGATATGGAGCTTATAGCTTAAGTGGTGAATATGCATATGATAGACCTTTTCTTTGGGGTTCTAAAAGAACAGGTCCAGATCTTATGAGAGTTGGTAATTATAGAACAACAGATTGGCATGAAAACCATATGTGGGATCCTATCTCAGTAGTTCCTGGTTCTATTATGCCAGCATATAAACATATGTTTACAAATATTGCAGGTATCGATACTGCTTATGCTGAGGCTGTTACAGTAAGGGATATATTTAATACTCCTTATGACAAACCAGACATGCCTCAACTTGGTTCACTTGATGATTCTCGTGCAAAAGCACTTGAAGATGCTAAGTTAATTACAGCAGGTATGAAAAATCAAGCAGTTAAAGATGCAGTAGCAAATGGTCAAATTCCAGAAATTGTTGCACTTATTGCATATTTAAATAGTTTAAAATAAAAGGAGAATCTGATGGATATTAGTCTTGAAACTTTAGAAGCATTACAAGCATATGGATATATTCTTGCTACCGGTTTTTGTGTTTTTATGCTCTATGGGTATATTTACCATCTTTACAATAGTGAGAAAAAAGGTACAAGAGACTATGAAAAGTATGCAAATATTGCACTCGATGATAAAGTCACTTCTACTCCATTAGAAACTATCTCCCCTTGGGATAAAAAGAAAAATAAAGGAGAAACAAAGCATGTTTGAAAAATTCAACCTAGCAACTGATGATGTTCATCAACTTGGGCTACTTGGTGCTCTGCTTATTATTGTGATATCAGTAGTTGTTGTTGGTAAATATATAAATCAAATAAAAAATGATAGAAGCAGTGGTGATTTAGCTGACGAAAACTGGGATGGTATAGGAGAGTATAAAAATCCGATACCTGTAGGATGGGGATTAAGCTTTTTTGTATTAATAATTTGGTCGTTGTGGTATATTCTTGCAGGATATCCAGTCAAAGCATTTTCACAAATTGGTCAATACAATGAAGAAGTGGCTGCACACAATGCAGCATTCCAAAGTAAATGGAATAACCCTGATAAAGAGACTTTAATGGGTATGGGTGAAGGTGTATACCTAGTCCAATGTGCTCCGTGTCATGGAATTGCTGGTGATGGAATTGATGGTAAAGCAGCAGGATTTGATAGATGGGGTACAGCTTCAGGTGTACTTGATGTTATCAATAATGGCTCAAAAGGCTTAGGATACCCTATGGGTGAAATGCCTGGTGGTTTGGCTAGTGGCGATGATGCTAAAGCAATTTCCGCTTATGTTGCTGGAGGCTTAAAAGGCGAAAGACCTGCTTCTTTTAGTGCATGTACAAGTTGTCATGGTGAAGACGGTAAAGGACAAGGAGGTCAATCTCCTAATCTTGCAACATATGGAACTACTACTTTTGTTACAGATGTGTTGAATCGTGGTAAAGATGGTGCTTTAGGTGCAATGCCTAAATTTAATGATGGAAGATTAACTGACATTCAAAAAGAAGCTGTTGGTCATTATATTCTATCGCTTGGCGAAAAATAAGGAGAAAAAATGGCTGAAAATACTACAAGAAGAATGTGTTTTAACCTAAATGGTCTTTTAGGTGGCATTATTGCTACCGTGTTGCTACTTGCAATTTTGGCTTTTTTAGTTATGCAGGCAGTTGCTGTACAAAAAGCAAATGCAACAAATTATTATGAGATAGAAAACCCGACTAGCATTGAAGCAATAAGTGTGGATAATGCCAATAATCGGGTAAATAGATAAGGATTATATTATGGCAGATGCGTTATTTTATGCAATTGGTTTAGGGATGCTTGCTATGGCAGCAGTCACAGCTTGGATTGTCACCACTCCTGGTGCCTTTCTTTATGTAGGTTAATTTGTGATAGTATTACAAAATTTCAAAGTAGCTATATTTGCTACTTTGATATCCTCACTAATATTTGTAACTTCTCTACAAGCAGGTTATTCTTACGATGGTGAAGGCTTAATTGAAGAAAAAGCTTTAAATAAGCTTCAAGAGATAGGCAATGAGTTATATCAAAAAACAGGTATTTCAACTGTTTTAGTTGTTAAAAAACATTTGACACAAGAAGAATTCTTGGAAATAAAAAATAGATATTTAAAAGAGCTGAAGAATCCATATATATTATGGATATTTTCACAAAAATATATTGATAGAACAACTGTTGGCATAAACAAACTTTTTACTTCAGATGATATAAAAGATAAATTTGATGAGAATTCTCTATTTAGTCCTTGGGGTGGAACTTTTTCAAAAATCATATCAATACAAAAATCTAAATCAGATCCAACAGCAGCAGCTTTTTTAAATGGCTATAGCGATTTAACAGACATGTTAGCAGAATCTTACAATACCAAACTAGATTCTAGTATAGGTAGTGAAACTAAGACAACAATAGATATATTTAGATTGTTTTTCTATCTTATTATAATTTATTTTGTAATTCGCTATATAAGACTTAAATATTTTAAAAAGGGAACAACTTAATGAAAATAAACCCAATAGTATGGCCCATAGGCATAACGATATCAATAATGATAATAGCAGGCATGTGTGTATGGACAGTTGCCGTCGCTCAGTCTATGCCCGTGCATGATGATAAGTCATATTTTGCAGATTACAGAGATGTTGATATGAATATCAATGAGATAATAGCTACACAACAAAAGTTTGATAAAAAATATAATGTCTATTTTAAAGATGAAGCTTTTATTATTGGAGAAAATAGTATCAAACTTAAAATTACAGATAAAGAAAACAACTCTATAAATAGTGCAAAAGTTGATATACTAATAACAAGACCTCTTACATCTGTAAGTGATAAAAAATTGGTTCCAACTCAAACTGAAGATGGTGTGTATAAATTTGAACCTTTTGATATAAAAGATTTAGGTAGATGGCAAATACAATCTCGTATTGTCATAGATGATTTAATAGCCTTTAATAAAATTGAGGTAAATGCTACAAACTAAGAAGTTGGTTATATACCCAACTTCAAGAGCCGCAAGAACAAGAGCTCAAAAAGAGCTACTGCTTGATGGTTTAATCCCAAAAATAACAACGATAGGCGAATTTGAAAAAAAAGCAATTGTTGTAAAAAATCGTCAATTTATTGATCAAGATAGAAGAACCCTACTTTTAAACGAAGCTTCTTCTTTTGAAACTTTCAAAAATCTTCATATACAAAGAGAGTTTTTTGCCTTTTTAAAAAACTCCAAATTTCTTTTTAGTTTTTTTGATGAGTTATCTGTCGAATTGATAGAGATAGAGGAGCTTGAACTTTATGATACTTATGCATCATATTTTGAACACATAGAGATACTAAAGACTCTTCTTACAAAGTACAAACAACTCTTAGATGAAAAAAACCTTGTTGACAAAATTACCCTGCCCTCTCATTATAAAATAAACTCTGCATATATAAAATCTTTTGAAGAGATAGAGTTGCATCTAGAAGGTTATCTAAACAATTTTGAATTTAAACTTTTTAATGAAATAGCAAAAATAGTACCACTAAAAATATATATTTTCGTAAATGAATTTAACAAAAAAATGATAGAAAAGTTTCAAACATTGGGCATAGAGTTAAATATAGGAAAGAGTTATATTATCAACCTATCAACTAAATCTATTGAATCTTCAAACAAACAAACGAATCAAAGTATAAACATTGATACAAAACCATTAAAAAGTGAAATTTTACAAGTTGCTTATGTTAAAAAAAGAGTTTATGACTATTATAAACTAGGAATTGCCCCGCAAAATATTGCAATAATATTGCCAAATGCTAACTTTGCCAAACTGTTAGATCTTTTTGATGATGAAAACAACTACAATTTTGCTATGGGATTCTCATATACAAAAACTAAAACTTATCAAAAACTATTAGCAAAATATGACTATTACAATGAAAAAAGTTTTGAAAATAGGTATAGATTAAAGCGATTATATATTGATGTAGAAAAATTAGACAAAGAACAGAAAAATTGGAATAAAAAATTATCATCAAATGAACTAAATATTATATTTTTATCATTTATAAATGTACCTGATGATGATGAAGAGGAAGAGACACAAATTTTCACAGAAGAGCTTTATATATTTTCAAAACTTTTTAAAAGCTTAGAAAACCAACCTTTTCATAAAATTTTTCATCTATTTTTGAATAGATTAGCAACTAGAACACTTGATGATATAAGAGGTGGAAAAGTTACTGTACTTGAAATACTAGAGACTCGTGGGGTTTCATATGAAGGAGTAATTGTAGTTGATTTTAATGAAGGAGTTGTACCAAAAAGTAGCAGTAAAGATCTCTTCTTATCAAGTGAGTTAAGAGTTCTTGCATCCCTGCCAACCACAAATGATAGAGAGAATTTACAAAAATATTATTATAAAAGAGTTTTTGAAAGTGCAAAATATCTCTCAATTTGCTACATTGAAAATGAGAAGAACCAACCATCAAGATTTCTAGATGAACTTCAAATCAAAAAGAATATCAACACATTAGCTCCATTAGAATCTATCTTATTTAATTCACACAAAACAAAACCTCATTACGAACAGAGTGAATTAATACACTCATGGGATTTTACAAAGATAAAACTCTCTTCAACAGCACTTAAAACTTTTCTTGATTGCAAAAGAATGTACTATTTTAAATACATAAAAAAACTCCCAGAGGTAGAAATCCCAAAAGATGACAATAGCGATAAAATAATAGGCATACTCTTACACAATGCCCTAAAATATGCTTATGAAAAAAATAGCATTTACCTCAATGAAGATGAATTAAGATTTGAAATACAATCATATCTATACAAAGAGAGTGAACAATCACAAAGTTTACGCTTTTTGGTAGATTTATGGCTTAAAAATTTAGAACCTTTTATAAAAGAGGAGATAAAAAGAGCAAATGATGGATATAAAATAAAATATATTGAAAAGAGTTTTAATTTAAAAATTGATACTTTTACACTTACAGGAGTGATAGATAGAGTTGATGAAAAAGATGGCTATCTTGAAGTTATAGATTATAAAAGTGGGAAAATTCCAATGACAAGTAAAAAATCAATTGACAAATCAACCAATTTTCAACTACAGTTTTATCATCTTTTAGCATCCAAGGGTGCAGAGGTTAAAGAGAGTTATTTTTATGATTTAAATAGTGGAAAACTTATTTCAGAAGATTTTTTTGATCAAAAGTTAGATCTTTTATATAAAAAATTAGAACAGTTGAATGAAAAAGAGCATAACTTTACGATGACAGATGATATGAAAAAATGTATTTTTTGCCCATATATCAAAATCTGTAATAGGCTACTTTGATGGATTTTTGCAAAAACTTAGCATATGAAGCGAGTGCTGGGAGTGGAAAAACTTTTGCATTAGTCATACGATATATTTCACTTCTGTATCTTGGTGGAAAACCTAGTTCTATTTTAGCTCTAACTTTTACAAATAAAGCTGCAAATGAGATGAAAGAGAGAATCGGTAAAGTCTTAAAAGAGTTAGATAACACAAACAGGAAAGCTGAACTACAAGAGATATGTAAAACTGTAAATCTTAGCGAAAAAGAGATATTATCAAAACGACAAGATATTTACCAATCATACTTACAGAGTGAACTTAGAGTTTCAACAATAGATAAATTTTTTTCACAAATTCTTCGTAAATTTTCACTAAATCTTGCTCTAATGCCTGATTTCAAGATAGAAGAGAAAGCTGATGAAGAAAAATTTATAGAAAACTTTTTAAGAAGAGTTAAGAAAAAAGACAAGTACAATGAGCTTATAAAATTTGCAGCTATTGAGAGTAAAAAACTTGGTAATATATTTGAATTTTTAGAAAACCTTTATGCAAAAGATGGCGAATTAAAAAATATTTCTACTTTAGAAAATATCACTGATAATGAAAAAGAGATATTAAAAACTGCCAAGATGCTCGAAGAGCTTTTTCTCTCTTGTGATGGACTCTCATCTGCAGCTAAAAAAGCAATTTGTGTTAAATCCATAGATGAACTTTTAAATAGAAGTTGGATTTTAAAAGATACTTTAGAGTATCACTATTTTAAAAAATGTTTTACCCCCCGTGCTGATGAACTTTTGGGTGAGTTAAAGGAACAGTTAAAAATATATTTTTTAAGAAAAGATGCATATCTTAAAAACAGTTATTTAGAACTTTATCAAATCTACAAAGAGAGCAAAAGGGCTCAAAATATCGCAGACAATCAACTAAGTTTTAATGATGTAACAAATAGTGTATTTGAACTTCTTCGTGAAAATATTGATAGTGATTTTCTCTATTTTAGACTAGATGCAAAGATAGACCATATCTTGATAGATGAATTTCAAGATACAAATGTCATACAATATAAAATTTTAGAGCCAATTTTAGATGAAATAAATGCAGGTATCGGCACAAAAGATTTTAAAACACTCTTTTATGTTGGAGATATCAAACAATCAATTTATAGATTTCGAGGAGGAGCAAAAGAGCTTTTTCATCATACTCAAAAATCATATGCCGTAACATTAAAAGCTCTAACAACAAATTATAGAAGTTATGAAAATATCGTCACTTTTGTAAATAAAACTTTTTGCAATCTTATCCCAAACTATCAAAATCAATTACATCTAGAAGGTAAACCAAAAGGGTATGTAAAAATAAGCTCAAGCGAAAATTTGCTTGAAGATTTGGTAGAAAATATCTTTTTACTGCAAGAAAGAGGAATAAAAGCAGATGATATAGCGATATTAACTTATACAAATAGCGATGCATACATAATTGAAGAGGGATTACTAGAAAGAGATAAAAATTTAAAGATTACAACGCAAACAACTTCAAAACTTATAAATAGTCCAGCAGTTTCAGCCATCATAGAACTTTTAAAATATCTATATTTTGATGACAGACTTTACCGTGCAAACTTTTTAGCAATTATCGGTGAGAGTTTTGAAGCAAAGCTAGATATAAAGAAATTTAATAAAAATTTTAATTTATTAAACCAAGTAAAAGATATAATTGAACATTTTGAACTCTATAATGATGACCCTGCTTTGTTAAAATTTATAGAGATTATTTCTGGATATATAGATATAGAGTCTTTTCTTTTTGAATCAGAAGAGCTTAACATCGAAGCCCCTTCAAAGAAAGATGAAGGAATTAAAATCTTGACCATACATAAATCAAAAGGTTTAGAATTTACTCATGTAGTAGTTGCAGATAGATTTAAGAGAAAAAGTGCAAATAGTTCATCTTTGATTTTTGAATATAACGATATCGAACTTAAAAATATTCATGTAAGATTAAAAAATAGAGCCTATTTTGACAATAAGTATAAAAAGGCATTAGAAGCTGAAGAGAAATTAACTCACGAAGATAGTTTAAATCTACTCTATGTTGCTTTTACAAGAGCTAAAGAGTCTCTTATAATTTGCAAAAATGATGAAAAATCTTCTTTTGATATTTTAGGCGAACTTCCACTTGGTGAAAATGGCGAAATCAAAGCAGATAAAAGTCAAAAATTCATACAAAAAATTCCACACTTAGAATATGAGAAAATAAAATATGGATTACAAGAAGAAAAACTAAAAGTAGAAAAAAGCTCCAAAGATAATTTTGAAGCTATACAATTTGGTTTAGCTCTTCACTATATGCTTGAAATCATCGAAGAGTTTGATATAAAACATATTGAAGATGCTTACTGGGCAATGAAAAACAGATTTGAACTATTTTTAGATGAAGAGTTATGTGAGAAAATCAAAAAAAGAGTTCAATTATTATTGGAATATAAGCCATTTTTAGAGCTTACAGTAGGAACATTATACAAAGAGCAATCCATCTCATATAAAGGCGAATTAAAACAGTTAGACCTACTTGTGAAACAAGAAAATCGTTATGTGATAATAGACTATAAAAGTTCTCAAACTAGGCAAAGTGAACATGTGGCTCAGGTACTTCATTATAAAAATGCTATGTTAAAAATTACAGAAGTAGATGTAAATGCTTACATCTGTTATATTCGTGAAGAGGAAATTGAATTAATAGAGATATAAAACTAGGTAAATCCAATTAAAATCTCGTTAATTTCTCACCACTAACAATTAAATATTATTCTACTTATAACTCTAAATCTTAAAATTAAGAAACATTTAATATAATAAAG
>JAMONX010000090.1 GCA_027066435.1 Campylobacterales bacterium | reverse complement strand
ATACCACTTTGAGTGATTTGTTCACCAATCCACATAAGCATCATAGTTCCAGCTAACATTGAAAATGCAGCAATTGGAATAAACAGACTCATATCAATCATAATAGCTGGATTTCCAGCACTTCCTAAACTCTGAAGCCCCATAGAGACACCAATAGCTTGAACAAAAGTAATAACAACAGTTGCATATCTAATGATTTGCATATACTTTGTCATACCATCTCGCTCTTTTTTCATTTGACCAAGAGCTGGAAAAGTTGCAGCTAGAAGCTCCATAATAATTGAAGCTGTAATATAAGGCATAATACCTAGTGATATGATACTAAGACGACTCACAGCATCACCACTAAACATATTTATCATTCCAAGTGCATTGTTAGCATTTTGATCAAAAAATTGAGCAATTACATCAACATTTACACCAGGAACTGGTACATAGGATAAAATCCTATATACAAATAAGAAACCAAGTGTAATTAATATCTTATTTGTTAAGTCTTTACTCATTTGCTCATACCAGTGTATAGAACATTTTTATCTTTTATTTTTGAAGCTAAATCTTTTGCAGATACACCTATTAGTTTTACTTTTTTAATGCTATTTTGCATTTTGTGTACTGATTTAATTGACTCAACAGTAATTTCATCAAGCTGAGCAATTTTTTTAACTCTATCAACACTAATCGCATATGGTTTTATAACTCGTGAACTAAAACCAACTTTTGGAAGTCTTTTTTGAAGTGGTTGTTGACCACCTTCAAAACCTCTTTTTATTTTGTAACCAGATCTACTTTTTTGACCATTTGCACCTCGTGATGCAGTTTTACCCATACCACTACCTTGCCCTCGACCTTTTCTTTTTCTACCTTTTGTTGAACCAACAGCAGGGGTTAGATTATTAAGTCCCATAAAATATCCTTAATCTATTGTTTTATCATAGTAAGTGCTTTTACAGTTGCACGAACTAGATTTCCAGGGTTGTTTGAACCTAAAGATTTTGTTAATATATCTTTAATTCCAGCAAGCTCAAGAACAGGTCTTGTAGCACCACCAGCAATTACACCTGTACCTTCAGATGCAGGTTTTAACAAAATTCTGCTTGAATTAAACTTAACTTCAATGTCATGAGCGATTGTAGAACCTTTTACATTTACTCTTGTTAAGTTTTTAAATGCGTCATCAACACCTTTTTTTATAGCATTTGGAACTTCTTTTGCTTTACCAGTACCAAATCCAACAATTCCATCTTTGTTTCCTACAACAACCAAAGCAGTAAATCTAAATCTTCTACCACCTTTTGCAACTTTTGTGACTCTTCCGATGTTTACAATAACCTCTTCAAAATCTTCTTTATTAATATTATCCATATCCATTGATCCTTACAGTGTTATTCCGTTATCTCTTAGCCCATCAGCAAATGCTGCAACTACTCCATGATACTTATCGCCTCTTCTATCAAAAACAACTTTCTCAATACCTTTAGCCTTTAAATTATCAGCAAATATTTTTGCAACTTCAGTTGCTGCTTCTTTGTTGACCTTTTGACCCTCTTTTTTACCATCTACACTTGCTAGTGTAATACCATTTACATCATCAATTGCTTGAGCATAAAGAGCTCTATTTGATTTAAATAGAGCAACTCTTGGAGTATTTTCGTCTCCTGAGATTTTAGCTCTTACTCTCGTAATTCTTCTTTTTTTAAGTGCATTTTTTTGTTTTAATAATTTTGTTCTCATCTATTTCCCTTACTTAGAAGCCGTCTTACCAGCTTTTCTGATAATATGCTCTTCAAGATATTTAACACCTTTTCCTTTATACGGCTCAGGTGGTCTAAAACTTCTAATCTCTGCTGCAACTTGACCAACAACTTGTTTGTCATCACCATTAATAGTTATAAGATTTTTTTCTACAGCAATTTTTATATCTTTTGGGAAATCATAGTTAATTGGATGAGAAAAACCAAGTTGCAACTCTAGCACATTACCTTTAACAGC
>JAMONX010000089.1 GCA_027066435.1 Campylobacterales bacterium | reverse complement strand
TTGCCACACAATCACAAGTACAAAAGCTCTCTACTGTATCAGCAAAACATGAGGGATTTATTTATGAAAAGAAAGATAAAAAATCACAAAAAGTTAGATTTGAACCACCATTTGAAAATTTTCGTGATGAAATGGATAAGTCAATAAAAGAAATATTTGTCTCTTATACTCCTAGAAAAAAAGTGACTGGAGCAGCTCATAAAGAGACTATATATTCTAAGGATGATAAAAAAGGCTCATTTCCAGTTAACGGTGGTATCGCTGAAAATGGTGAAGTAAAAAGAATAGATGTATTTAAAAAAGATGGAAAATTTCATTTTATATATTTTTATCCAGCAGATTTTGAAAAGAAAAAATTACCAAACAAAACTATCAAAGATAAAGAGATTGATGATAGTTATGGGTTTAAATTTTCCATATTTAAGGATGAATTGTTACATATTCAAAATAAAAATGGAAAATACTTTGGATATTTTAAATTTGCAGAGGCTGATGGTCGATTTAATATACAAAGACATTTTATGTCAAGTAGTGATAAAAAAATAGATAGATTTAGTACAGGTTCATTAATAGATATTAAAAAATATCATGTAACATTATTAGGTGATTATCATGAGATAAAACAAGAAAAAAGATTGGGAACAAAAAGGAGTAAGTGATGGGATGGAGGGTTATTTATATATCAAATCCTGCCTATTTGTCACTGAAAAATACTAATTTTTTGATAAATCAAAAAGAGCTTAGTGAAAAAATAAGTATAGATTTAGAAGATATATCAGTGATAGTTATAGAGTCACGACAAGTTACTGTTACAACATCATTACTTTCTAGCATCGCAAAAATGAAGATAGCACTTTTTATCTGTGATGAGTATCATCATCCAAATGGGCTGTTTTTACCATTTTCTCAACATAGTCGATTTTCAAAAATATCTCATATCCAGAAAAATATCTCTAAACCTCTCAAAAATAAACTTTGGCAAAAAATCATTCAAACTAAAGTACTTAATCAGGCAAAGGCACTAAAAGTTGCGAGAAAAGAAGGTTATAAAAAATTAAAAGTTTTGAGTCAAAAAGTACAATCAAATGACAAAACATATATCGAAAGTTATGCAGCAAGTGAATATTTTAACTACATGTTTGAGGATATAAACCGTCGTAACAGTATGGATGGACGAAATGAAGCATTAAATTATGGTTATGCCATCATCAGAGGAGCAATCTCAAGAACAATTAGTGCATATGGTTTCATACCTGCTTTTGGAATTCAACATAGTAATGAATTAAACTCTTTTAACTTAAGTGACGATTTAATAGAAACATTTAGAGTTTTTGTTGATATTGAAGTTATAAAAATTTATGAAGATTGTGAAATTGATGAGATATTTTTGACAAAAGAGCAAAAAGCTCAACTTATTAATCTTCTTACGATATATGTTGATATAGATGGTGAAAAATTAAGTATTTTAAATGCTATAGAAAAGATGGTTCAAACATTACAAAAGGCATATATTAATAGTGATTATAATCTTTTAAGATTACCAACATTTATTGAAGGATATAAATTATGAAAGAGGCTATATTTATGAGATTGTTTGTTATGTTTGATTTACCAACAAATACAAAAAGAGATAGACAATATGCTTCAAAATTTAGAAGTCATCTCATCAGAAATGGATTTAATATGATGCAATACTCTATCTATATCCGTATTTGCAAAGGGCAAGATGAAACTGATAAATATATAAATCGTATCAAAAAAGCACTTCCTCCAAAAGGAAATGTAAGAGTTTTGCAAATTACAGATAAGCAGTATAGTCGTATGGAAATTTTGGTTGGTGAAGAAAAAATTGTAGAGAAAAAGTTAAGATATAAGCAACTTTCACTTTTTTAGAAAAAAAGAGGTGATTTTAAGGTTATAGATCTAAAAAATCAGTTATTTATTGATGAAAAATTTCTTCCCAGACTCTTTTTTAAGGGGTCTAGGAAGTCGGTATTATAGCATATCGAAGTGGAAAA
>JAMONX010000088.1 GCA_027066435.1 Campylobacterales bacterium | reverse complement strand
TAACCTTGTTCTATATTCCATCTTTTCTTATAGATGTTGATAATTTTTTCATCTGTTAACTTGATGTTTGTTGATAAAATAGGGATGAGCTTATTGTGAGTTTTTATAAAAACTATTTTGATTCTACCAGCTATATGATGATTAACAACTGTAGAGCAATAAGTATATTTGATTTTATTATAAGTAGCTCTTTTTTGCCTTGTTGTTTTGATAAGAATTGAATAGATTCTATTGAGAGTTCTATAGTTATTTTTAAAATGCCATATTTTATTATTGTTAGCTATTCTTGTGATTACATGTAGCTTTAATTTTTTTACATCTTTTATGAAGTTTGGTTTGGAATACCAACTATCTATAAGTAGATAATCTGCTTTAACACCAGCTTTCATAGCTCTTCTCAACATATTTAGTGCTATCACTAACTTACTCTCAAGACCTTCCTCTCTTCTCTTTTGAGAGCTAGAAGTATGATAAAACTGATTTTTAAAGTCTTGGACTTTTACTCTAAGGTTTTTATTAAATTTCAGTACAAAATCTAACATGAAGTTACTATGACCATCGCTATAGTTTAGTGAAACTAAATTGATGCCTCTGATAGTTTTCTTCTCTTTATTACTCCATAATTTATCACAAACACCCTCTATTAGTTTGCCTTTCTTATCCTCATTTGTATCATCAATTATAAAAAGTTTCTCCTCTGTACTTTTTTGGAGCGGTGCAACTAATTTTATGAGTTTTGCACAACTGAGTAAAAGAAGTTTTTGCCAGTTATACTTTTCATTTTTTAGCATACGATAGTAAGCATCTTTTTTTAAAGAATCTTTACTTTGTTTCATAAAAATTGCTATCTTCTTATTCATTATTATCATATATATGAAGTGCAAAAAAATTGTGTAGTTGCTTGCACCATCCTTTTTCTCAAATGAACTCTTTTTCAAGAGAGTTATGATCTTTATCTCTTTTAACACCTTTAAAATTGGATTATTTAATCTGCTACTTATAGTTTCTGTGATAGTATTCTTATAACTCATAAAATAGCCCTTGTATAGTGATTTGTGGTAATGAATTATACCTTAAAGTGGCTATTTATGGGGTTAAACTTGGCTTTTGTATGTGCGAAAGTTGAGATAATAACTTCAGGATTGATTTCTAACTGATTTTTAAATGTCTTGGCATGTAAATCTGGAGTTAAAATATATTGATATTTTTCAATCTCCTTTTCAATTTCTCTTTCAATATTAACTATATTATTTTGCTTTGCAAGTTCTATTTGTAATATGTCTTCTTGTCTCTCTAAATAAAGTAATTTATTTCTATGTTGTTTTTCTCTATATATAAACAAAATTGATAAAATAATTGTATATAAATAAAATGATAAAGTAGTAGCATTATTTGGTATTAATTTTTTATAACTTGTTTCAAGAATTGAAGAATTTGATTTTGAATCTACTATATGTAAATCATCAATATCAATTACAGGTTCATCTTTGTTTGAGGTATCTTGATATGACTGTTCAACTAGAGATGAATTATTTTGTGTATTAATAATTTTGTGTATTAATAATTTTTTGAGTGGATATAAAATATTGATTAGTCAGAATTATTAAAAAAAGAATAAAGAGAATAAGAGCCCAAAAGAAAAATGGATTTGTTAATTTAAAGATACCTTGTTTAATACTCAAGCATAATCCTTTTTATCTATTTATCACTAAATCAAAATTATTTTATAAATATGAAAAACCACTAATAATTAATATTACCTAAATTTAATTAAAATTTAATATTAGACAATATATGTCCAAGTTGACTGTCATAATACCTCCATAACTTTTTAAAAGGATGCAGTATGACACTTCAAGAGACTTTAGACTTTTATAACATAGATAAAATTTGGCACTTTACAGATATAAGTAATGTGCCTTCAATTTTAGAACATGGACTATTATCACTTAAGATAATAGAAAAACTTGATATAAGTGTATCATGTTTTGGAGCTGATAAATTAAGTCATGATTTAGATAGATATTATGGACTTGATAAATATATTCATCTTAGTTTTATCAAAGAACACCCTATGTGTTATAAAAAAAAGTTACATGGAGATATCCCCAATCCTATATGGCTTGCAATAGATGTATCTGTTTTATTTGATACAGGTGTCTATTTTGCCACCGATGTTGCAAATAAAACTGGTGTTTCGTGTCACGATATCAAGAAGTTAGAACAAAAAGCAGATATTGAAGTGCTGTGGGGAAAGACTGATTGGAGTGATTCAAAAATAAAAAAGCGTAGACTATCAGCTAAAAGAGGGGAAATCATGATACCAAATAAAATAAAACTTGAAAATATATTAGAGGTAGCATAATGGCAACTAGACCAATTTTTATACCAACAAAAAACTCTAAAGAGCTTTTTAAAGAACAATCCATTGAATTTAAGTTTTATAATGGTTTTTCAGTAACTCAAAAAGCAAAGAGTATAAACTCACTACATGAAAATGCAAATATCTTGGGTTTTAAAAATATATTGGAAGTATCCAGTAAGTCTAGTAAAGAATTAGGATATAAATTAAGTGCTTTTAACTTGATGATAGAGACAGATAAATATGGGTTTATAAGTGTTGAATCAGCCTTTCAAGGTAGTAAAGTTTTTGAAAATGGAGGAGCATATCATGATATATATCTAAAAGATTCGTTAAGTGCAAAAAGAGATTCTCGGATAAAAAATTCTGGAGCTTTAAAGTATTTTAAATTTGAAGGAGAGACATGGGCATTAGAACCTAAAAGTGCATTTTATGATTGGATATATATAAAAGCACTTTATCCACATATAGAGGATATCAAAGATGAACTTATTGGATATGATGCATTTACAGATATAGAGTTTAATCCAAAAAAATCTATAAATTGTCAAGCTAGAAGTTGTGCTATTTTAGTTTCACTTATAAAGCTTGATACCTTAGATAAGGCTATGGAGAGTCCAGAAAGCTTCAAAAGTGTGGTGTATAAAAAACAGTTTATACAATCTGTATTTGAGTTATGATTTATTTATGTAATTTTAGATCAATAAGATCAAAGCTTAATAGTCATACTGCGAAGCATTGTTGCTACAAAAGGGGCTTATTTGGTTCTTATTCGAGAGTGGTCTTCTTCAAATAATACATCATTTCTTTGATTTTAGAGATTCTGAAAAGTGAAAATATATACTCCTCATCCACTTCTGCTGCTAGATAAAAGTTTTCATTCATAAAGAGTATTTTCAAGTATGGTCTAGAGTGGCTAAAAAACGTATTAGTCAATTCATCAATAAAGATCTCCTTATTGTTTAGGTGTCGTGGAGTGAGACTAATACATACTTTATAATTATAACTTATAAATTTACTCTAAAATCTCCCTTTGACCTTTTACATTTGGAGCAGAAATTACACCCATCATCTCTAACTGCTCAATAATTCTAGCAGAACGGTTATAGCCTATTTGTAGTCTTCTTTGGAGATATGAAATAGAAGTTTTTTTATCTGTGAGTATTACTGCTTTTGCGTCTTCATAAAGTTCATCAAAATCTCCATCACTTCCACTATCTGTCAAACTAAGAGCTGATTCACTTTTAGTAGCACTTGAAGGTTCACTTAAAAATGATGGATCATAAACTACCTCTCTTTGAACTTTTAAAAACTCAACAATTGTCTCAATCTCACTCTCTGTTACAAATGGAGCATGCAATCTTATAAGAGTAGAAGTTCCAGGAGGAGTAAAGAGCATGTCACCTCTACCTAAAAGAGATTCTGCACCCATAGTGTCTAAGATAATTTTTGAATCAATTTTCTGCCCTACTTTATAGCTAATACGACTAGGAAGGTTTGCTTTAATCAAACCTGTAACAACATCAACAGAAGGTCTTTGAGTCGCTACGATGATATGAATACCACTAGCTCTTGCCATCTGTGCAAGTCTTGCTATATAAAATTCAACATCTTTTCCACTTGTCATCATCAAATCTGCTAACTCATCGATGATAATTACGATATATGGAAATTCATCAAAGCCCTCTTTTTTGGCTTTTTCATTGTAGTTCTCTATATTTTTAGTTTTTGTTTTACTCATCATTTTATAACGGCGTTCCATCTCTATAACCATATTTGAGAGTGCTAAAATTGCCTGTTTTGCTTGTGTAATTACAGGAGTTAAAAGATGTGGTATATCATTGTAAATAGAAAACTCTAGCATCTTAGGATCAATCATCAAGAGTTTTAGTTGATCTGGAGAGTTTTTATAAAGAAGTGATATGAGCATTGAGTTTACACCAACACTCTTTCCGCTTCCTGTCGTTCCTGCTATCAAAAGATGTGGTAGTTTTTTCAAATCTGTCACAAATGGATTTCCAACGATATCTTTTCCAAGTGCAATTGTAAGTTCAGAAGATGATTTTTGAAAGAGTTCAGATTCCAAGATCTCTTTTAGATAGATAGTTTGTGACTCTTTGTTTGGTATCTCAATTCCTACTACATCTTTTCCAGGGATTGGCGCTTGTATTCTTATAGTTGTTGCTTTTAGTGCCATTGCTAAATCATCTTGAAGAGTCAAAATCTTTGACACTTTGATATGAGGTGCAGGCTTAAACTCAAAAGTGGTAACGACAGGACCGGTATAGGTACGAACTACATCTCCCTCTATTTTAAATTGTAATAATTTTTCTTTCAGGCCTTGTACTTTTTTATCAATCTCATGGTCATCTATTTGAGTTTTTCGTTTTGGAGGAGTTTTTAGGAAGTTAAGATAAGGTAATTTGAAATTTTTAGGTTTTTTCATTTTCCCTTGTTTTATCTCTTTCAATAATTTTGCATTCTCTTCTAACTCTTTAACAATTGGTATATTTTTAGGTTTTTCTATAGTTTCTGTTACTACTTTTTTAGGTATAACAGCTACTGTTTTTTTCTCTACAAAACTATTTGTTTCCTTTTTAATAGCTTCAATTTTATTATAAGTTGATTCATTGTTTTCACTCTCTATAGGTTGTTTTTTAAAAAGTTCATTTATAGAGCCTGGAAGAACCAACTCTACATCATCTATATTTGTATTGTTGTCTACCTCTTCATAAGTATTAAGATTTTTACGCTTTATAGGTGATGGTTTGGGTTTCTCTTCTTGAATGTTTTCATTACTTACTACGAGAAGTTCTTTGCTATTGTCTTTATAAAATATTTGACTAGTTTTACTCTTAATACCTTCGATATAGTTAGAAAAATTAAAACTCATTGGAAAACTTAAGCTTAAAACTTCCTGCATTAAAATAACCCCTAAAATAAAAGTAGAGAGTATAAAAATCCAAATTCCAGCTTCACCAATATAATCTTTAAAAAAATTAACTATAAAACCACCCAAAGCACCATAATAGTATCCATCAACAACTAGAGCTTGAAAAACAAGTATTGCTACAAGTAACAAGAGAGTGGGTAAAATTAATTTTATATGGTCAAGTTGTACTAAATGGTCATTTCTATAAAGATAGATTGTAAGAAACATCAACGCAAATGGATAAAAAAATGAAAAATAGCCAAAATAAACTTTGTTATAAGTGCCTATAACCGCACCAATAGCTCCTGCAATTGGTGCATCTGGAGATATGGTAGAGATACCTAAATAAACCAACAAAGAGAAAGCTAGCAAGTATTGAAATAATCTCAAAATAGTTTTTCCTCAAATATTTTAAATTTATTATACTAAAAAAAATATTTTTTTACTTCATATAATTTACCAAACTTAGAGAATTTACTTTTGAGATAGTTTGAAGCATCGCTTGATAGCTTAAAGTAACTTGATTTAACTTTAAAATTGTCTCTGCCATATCAACTTCTGTTGTTTGTGCTTTTAAGTTAGCAACATTGACTTCTAATGCTGATGTTTTTTGCAAAGATATATCAAGTGACTTTGATCTGATACCAATTTGAGCTTGTGCATTATTAAAGTGATTATTCATCACATCTAACTTTGAGATTGAGTTTTGGATTCCAATACTTCTAGGATTATCTGAATCTGAATCTAAAGTAATAACCCCATTCTCTACAGATGCAATTATCGCGTCTAACTCATCAAAAAAGCTTAAATCTGCTTTTGATGTTGTAACTGCATTGTTTGACATAAATGAGAGTGTTGGAGTTGAAGTATTTGAAAAGTCATTTGCATCTAAATCATATAGTGCAAATTGAATATTGCTAAGATTGTCTGAATTGTCATTTATCTCTAAATTCCCATTTTGATTTATTCCTACATCCACAATTGCGTTTGCATCTTTTATAGCACTATTAAAACCTGCAGGGGTTCCTGAAGTTGGTAACTTATTTGAAAGTGTCATTGATATGATATTGTTTAGTTGTCCCATTGTAAAATCTTCTTTATTTGTTACACTTTCATCTGCATTGAAGATATTATAGCTTGTTCCGTCAACTAAAAAAGTTGATGGATCCGCTAAAGATAGTGTGATATTTTTATCAGTTCCATCTATATCTGTGACTTTCATTTCAAATGTTTTATCAGGCATTGAGCCTTCGACACTCATTATTTCACTTAGTTTTGTAGTGTCATTTGCAAACTCACCATTGGCAATTAATGGTACATTTCCTTTGAGTAACCCTCCATTTTTCTCAAAATAGAAATTATCCATTTGAAATGATTCATCAATTGTTGCATCCACTCTCTCAAAATTACTTTTAGAAAAAGAGATAATTTTATCTCCAGTTACACTACTTAAATCTGTCTCTGTTGGATCTGTAATCCCTTGGACACCTACCATCTTAAAATCAATTTGACTATAACCGCTTTTTTTATCTTCTATAGAGATATTTCCATTTTCATTTAGCTCTACATTTACATCTGTACCGAAGTTATCTTTGATTTTATTTAGCAAATCTTCTATTTTTGCCCCTGCTTGGATTTCTACTACATCTTTAAAAGCTTCTCCATCTCTTTTAGTTCCTGATATAAAAAAGTGAACTGATTTATCATTTGTACTATCATCATCACTATCTCCTACCATGTCTCTAATTGAATTTTGAGCAGTTAATGGCTCAAATGAATTATCAGATATTTGATTTGTTAATCTTACATTTGTTTGAATAGTTTTTTTAACACTTTTTTCATCACCTAAAAAAAGAGATTTACCATCAATATTCTTTTGAGTCTCTACTCCTTTGCCTACAAGAGTCATTAATGAATCAGAATTTCCATTATATTTACCATTAACATCAATTGGTTTTGTATTTACAGAAGAGCCAGAAAAGAGATACTGTCCACCAAGTTGAGAATTGGATAAAGATATCATATGTTTTTTTTGCTCTTTTAACTCAGTTGCTATTGATTTTAAATTATCACTATTCAAAGTTGCATTACTTGCTTGAATTAGTTTTGTTTTAAAATCTCTCAAAGTTTGTGTAAAATCATTTAACGCTCCGTCACTTGCATCTGTAAAAGATTTTGCAGTTGTAACTCTCTCTTTGATACTCTTTAGTTCGCTCTCTTGAGAATCAAATCTCAAAACTTCAGAATATATGCCACTATCATCATAACTGTTTTGAATCTTTTGCCCAGTTGCAACTTGCGTATTTAATTTATTTAACTCTTTTAATGCATCACTATGGTCATTTTTAAAATTATCAAACAAAAATTGATTTGTAACTCTCATGATATCTCCAATTTAGGGCTTTTCTATGATTATTATCGTCATATTTACTAAAAAATGAATATTTGTTTAAATAAATTATCTGTTTTTAATAAAAAAAGTGTAGTATTACCCCGTAATTTCACAATATAAGGAAGGTAACTATGAAAAAAGCTGAATTAATTCAAGCGATTTCTGAGAAAACTGGTTTATCTAAAAAAGATACAACTACAACTATCGATGCAGCCCTTGAGGTAATTGAAGGTGCGCTTGTAGAGAGAAAAACTGTTAGCTTTATAGGTTTTGGTACTTTTTCAACAGCACCAAGAGCTGCGAGAACTGCAAGAGTTCCTGGAACTAGCAAAATTGTAGATGTACCAGCAACAACAGCTGTAAAATTTAAAGTTGGTAAAAAACTTAAAGAAGCAGTAGCTAAAGGTTAATACCTTTAATTTAGGCTCTTGATCCTAGATTATGTGATTATGTTGTATAATCTGGGTTGAAGTTAAAAACCTAACACTTGCCGGGGTGGTGAAACTGGTAGACACGCCAGATTCAAAATCTGGTGGGCGTAAGCCCGTGCCGGTTCGATTCCGGCCCTCGGTACCACTATGCTAAAACTTCTCTCTCTTTCATCTCTTGCAATGTTTTAGAAAGAGTATCTATAAGTTGTTCTAACTCAAGAGGTTTGTAAAGGTAGGTATTTATTCCTATTTTTTGACTCTTTTTCATATACTCTTCTTCATTAAATGCGGAAGTGATAATGATTTCAATATCACTATTAATCTTTTTAATCTCTTGAGACATTTGCAACCCATCCATGTTTGGCATATTAATATCAGTAATAACAAGATCAATAGAGTTTTCACGAAATAGTTTTAAGCCCTCTTCTCCATCATCTGCAATATAAAGGTTTTGAAAAAATCTCTTCAAAATAGCTCCAGTTGTCTCTCTTATATTTATATTATCTTCAACATATAATAGATGAATTGACTCACTTAAAGATAATAACTTATTAATTATATTTTTATTCATCCATATTATCCTCCAATACAATTTTAAATTTTGCCCCTACTTCAGTGTTTGAGACTGTAATACTTCCACCACAATGCTCATCTACAATTGTTTTTGACATATAGAGTCCAAGCCCTGTACCATCTTTTTTTTCTCTAGTTGTAAAATATGGTTCAAATATACTATCAATAACATCAGCAGGTATACCACCACCATTATCACTAATTTCTAATATAAATTGTTTTTTATTGCTATAAGTAGCTATTTCAATTTTTGGCTCATTCACACCATTTTCTAACATTGCATCTTGTGCATTTTTCAAAAGATTTAATACAACTTGTTTAAGTTCATTTGTATAAGTATTTAATTCACCAGTAGATTCATATCTTTTAATAATTTCTATTTTTTTATTTTCTAGAGTTGGTCCAATTATTTTAAGTGCACTTTCTGTGATATTTTCTAATGTTGTATAAGTTTTTTTCTTATTTTCTTTAAAGAAATCTCGAAAATCATCAATTGTAGAAGATAAAAACTGTGTCTGTTCAGTAATTTTGTCTATTTGAGTTTCAAATAACTTTTCATCATAGTTACCCATCACAAGGTCCAACTTAATTACACCAGTACTCCCTGTAATTGCAGCAAGAGGTTGTCTCCATTGATGAGCTATCATTCCAATCATCTCACCCATAGTTGCATGACGGGATTGTTGTTGCAAAAGTTTATCTTTTTGTTTAAGTTCACTTAAGTCAACTATAGTAATTATTTGAACTGGTACACCATTATAATGTATATTTGTACCACTTATAAGTATTGGTATTGATGCATCTAAGCTATCAATCGCTTTTACTTCATAAGGTGCTATATTTTCTTTTTCCAATTTTGATAAAACTTGATTTATATCATCTTTATGAATAAGTTGATTAATACTTTTTCCTACAATTTCATCTTGAGTATATTTAAATAATTTAAGACCAGCTTGATTACAATCAATTACTCCTGAATTATTATCATAAACTATAATACCCTCAATTGTTGAGTCAATTAAGATTTTAAAATTATCCAACGACTCTTGAATTTTTGCAACTTGTAATTTAACTTTTTCCTCAAGGGTTGCATTAAACTCTTCAAGTCTAAAAGCTTGACTTTGTATCTCTTTTTCAAGTACTTTTCTTTCACTTATATCTCTTAAAACTGCATGAATTGTTACTTTATCTTGAAGCATTAACCTTGTTAAAAGAATATCACACCAAAATACTTCACCATCAAACTTTTGATGCTTCCACTCAAAAGTATGTGTACCTTTTTGTAAACATTGTTTCATCATAGCTTCTGATTTTTCAAAAGAATCTTTTTTGCCTGATTGAGTTTTGGGAGAAAGTTCTGAAGGATATTTATTTAAAAGTTCATCTTTTGAATTATATTTTAACATTTTGATAACTGATTCATTACAATCAACTATTTTTCCATCTTGAATTAATAAAACACCATCTGATGATTTATTGTAGAGTATTTCAAAAGCCTCTTTTTGGTCATTTAACTCTTTTGTCCTCTCTTTAATCGTTTGATCTAAATTTTTATTTATATTTTCAAGTTCCTCACTACTCTCATTTTGTTGATTTTCATACACAAGAAGAATAGCATAATGAATCGTAAAAAAAACCAACATCATAATAAGTGTTTTGGAGCTAAATCCACCATCTGTTATAGAGGTAAAATATAGGATAAAAGAGACAACTATAAATGCAATAAACCAAAATAATCCTGCTTTTTTACCCTGCAAAAACATTGCTGCAGATAAGAACATAAAAGGGAGTGCTATTTTTGAATCATAATGAACATTTTTAATAAGTATAAATGAAAAAATAAAAATAAGTGATACAAAAACCTGTATAGCTCTTTTTAAATAAACAGGTTTTATTTTGATTAGATAAATCATATAGAAAATTATTGCAGATGCTAGCAAATTTATAGTAACCATAAAATATTCTTCTGTATAAAGTCGTACAAAACTCATAAAAAAGACAATTATTGCTGTTGTCAATCCTATTAAATTCATAAATTTTGTTCTATATTTAATTAAACTTTCACTTTGAGTCCTTTTCTCTCGTAAAATAAAATCAATAAATTTATTCAAAATGAAGCTCCTAAAATTTGATATACTTGATGTATCATCGTCTTTTAAATAATTTTTTTTAATTTTTAAATAAATTGGTATAATGGGGATAAATACAAAGGGTAGCTATATGGATTATTTAGAGATTGAAGGTGGAAATAAATTAAGCGGTGAAATTACGATTGACGGTGCTAAAAATGCAGCTCTTCCACTTCTTGCTGCTACAATTCTTTTTGAAAACGAAGTTACGATTGAAAATTTACCAAGAGTAAACGATGTTTTTACGATGCTTAGATTACTTGAAAATCTTGGGGCAAGTTACTCTTATGAAGAGAACACTGCAAAGATAAACTCACACTATATCACAAACACCAGAGCAATTTATGATATAGTACGAAAAATGAGAGCATCTATCTTAACTCTTGGACCTCTTCTTGCTAGATTTGGTCAGTGTGAAGTATCACTTCCTGGAGGTTGTGCTATAGGACAAAGACCTATTGACTTGCATCTTAAAGCTTTGGAGATGATGGGAGCTGAAATAATAATTGAGCAAGGTTATATCAGAGCAACTGCACCAGAGGGTTTAAAAGGAGCAACAATTGTTTTTGATAAAATCACTGTAACAGGAACTGAAAATATCGTGATGGCAGCCGCCCTAGCCCATGGAGAAAGTAAAATCATAAATGCTGCTAAAGAGCCTGAAGTTGTACAGCTTTGTCAAGTTTTAAATGACAATGGCATAAAAATAGAAGGAATAGGAAGCGATGAACTCATAATCCAAGGAACAGGTCAAAAACTAATAACAGCAAAAAAACCTATCAAAGTTATCCCCGATCGAATAGAAGCAGGAACATATCTTTGTGCAGGGGCTATTACAAACAGTGAAATTACCTTAAAAAGTGTAAATCATACACATCTTTTTGCAATCATATTAAAACTACAAGAGATGGGATTTGATTTTGATTTAAGTGAAGACTCTATAACTATAAAACCAGCTTCAAAGGTAAAAGGAGCAAAGATAACAACAAGCGAATACCCAGGTTTTCCAACAGATATGCAAGCACAGTTTATGGCTTTAGCTCTAAGAGCCCAGGGAGCTAGCTTGATAGAAGAGAAGCTTTTTGAAAATCGTTTTATGCATGTGAGTGAACTTATAAGAATGGGTGCAAATATAATCTTAAGTAACTATACAGCAACAGTTGAGGGCAAAAGCAACCTTAATGGAGCAGATGTTATGGCAACTGATTTAAGAGCTAGTAGTGCATTGGTTTTGGCTGCCCTTGTAGCAAATGGAACAACTAGAGTTCATAGAATTTACCACCTTGATCGTGGTTATGTAGGATTAGAGAAAAAATTACAACAACTAGGAGCCAAAGTAAAAAGGCTCAAGGAGTAAGTTTAATAATTTTATCACTGGCCCATGAAGCTAAATCATCATCATGAGTTATGAGTAGTATCCCTACTCTATCCAAAAATTGCATTAACAGTTTCATAACATCTAACTGAACGATATTATCAAGTGCAGAAGTTGGTTCATCTGCTAAAATAAGCTCAGGTTTTAGCAAAAGTGCTCTAAGAATTGAACACCTTTGAAGTTGTCCACCACTAAGCTCGTGCGGTTTTTTGTGCAATAACTCTTCATCAATATCTAATTTTTTCAAATATAAACTTATACCTTGAATTGAGGCTACCTCTTTTATTTGAGAAATAATAGAGTAAGATGGATGAAAAGAGCTATATGGGTCTTGGTAAATTTGAGCGATTTTACCTTTTTTAATCTCTCCTTGTTTTGGTTTTAGCATCCCAGTTATAAGTTCAAAAAGTGTACTTTTACCACTCCCACTAGCCCCAACTATCGAGATGACCTCCCCTTTTTTTAAAATAAGCGAAAAATCATCATATAAAAGAGGTGAGTTTTTGTATCCAAAAGTTAGATTTTCTATCTCTAAAACAATCAAGCTCTTATTTGTCCATTTCCATAAACTTTATATTTGTAAGTTGTCAAGTCATTGATTCCCATAGGACCCCTAGCGTGCAATTTATTTGTACTGATTCCAACCTCTGCTCCAAAACCAAACTCTCCACCATCTGTAAATTGTGTACTAGCATTTAGATAGACACAAGCTGAGTCTACACCATTTAAAAACTCCTCTGCAACTGTATAGTTTTCAGTGATAATTGCATCTGAATGACCTGAACCGTATAATTGGATATGAGAAAGAGCTTCTTTTATATCTTTTACAATTTTTATAGACAATATATTATCTAAATATTCACTCTGGTAATCACTCTCTTTTGCATCTACTACTTCTATAATTTTTTGACTCTCTTTGCATCCTCTTAGCTCTGTCCCATATTTGTCAAATTCTCTCTTTAAGATTGGAAGAATTGTAGATGCTATCTTTTTATTTACTAGAAGTGTCTCTAAAGCACCACAAATTCCAACTCGCCTACATTTTGCATTTATAGTGACTTTTACAGCCTTTTCAAAATCTGCATCTTCATCTATATATGTATGACAAAGCCCTTTATCATGCTTTACTACAGGCACAGATGCATTTTCACTTACAAACTTTATGAGAGCTTCTCCTCCTCTTGGAATTATCAAATCTACATATTTGTCCTGTTTTATCAGATTTGCTACTCCCTCTCTTGATGAGTCAGGGAGCAGTGATATGATATCTTTTGGTAAATCATTTGCTTCCAAAACATCTTGTAAAATCTTGGCAATTGCTACATTTGAATTTTGTGCCTCTTTACCACCCTTTAAAATACAAACATTTGAACTTTTAAAACATAAAGCTGCCGTGTCACTTGTAACATTTGGACGACTCTCATATATGATACCAATCACCCCGATAGGAACTGTCACTTTTTGAATATTTAAGCCACTATCAACTTTCCACCCCTCTAAAACTCTATTTACCGGCTCTTTTAAAGCCGCAATATCTACAATAGAGTCAGCCATAGCAGTAATTCTCTTTTCATTCAAAAGCAACCTATCTTGCAAGGCTGATGAGAGGTTATGCTTTTTTGCATAAGCCATATCTTTCTTGTTTTCTCTTTGTATAAACTCAGAATTTTTCTTTAAAGCTTTTGCCATATGAAGCAACACTTCATTCTTAAGACTTGGCTCCAAAGATGTACAAATTGCACTCGCATTTTTAGCCTTTTGTAAATGTAACTCCATAAAAACTCCTCTATTTCTAAAATTATATCAAAAATTATTGAGAACTTAAGTCAAACCTGCTATAATCTGCGAAAATTTTAATCAAATATAGAAGGATTTTCTAATGGCACATAAGAAAGGTCAAGGTAGTACCCAGAATAATAGAGACTCAAGAGGTCAAAGACTAGGCGTTAAAAAATTTGGTGGAGAGTTTGTAAGAGCTGGAAATATCATAATAAGACAAAGAGGTACAAAAGTACATGTTGGTGAAAATGTAGGAATCGGAAAAGATCATACAATTTTTGCTCTAGTAGATGGTCATGTAGCATTTAAAAAGAAAGACAAACAGAGAAACAAAGTCTCTGTAGTCCCTATATCTGCATAACCAAATCGGAAGTGGGGCTTTGGCCTCACCTTAAAAAATAACACTTCCTACAACGATATTGGATTATTATCTTTTACTCATAAAACTTCTTTTAACCCTACTCCTATTTTTTCTCTTTTGGCAAAGCATAAAATATTTTTCTCGCTTACACAAATACAAAAAATTAAAATCAACACTCTTTCCAAAAAAATATAAAAAATATCTTAAAAACATCCCTCAATACAAAGCACTTTCACCTAAATTAAAAGAAAAAATGCATCTTTTAATCCTACTTTTTATCGATCAAAAAGAGTTTATTGGTGCAAAAATGATAATTACAGATGAGATTAAAACAATCATCGCTTTTTATGCTAGTTTGCTTCAACTTGGATTTGCCCTTGGAGAGAAAGATCAGGTAAATACCATCATTGTCTATCCTAATAATTTTATCTATGATGAACGAAGCCAAAATGAAGGAGTTCACCAAAATGAAACGATGATTTTAGAAGGACAATCAGCCAACGGTACTGTTGTACTCTCTTGGCAAGATATCAAACAAGATATAGCCCAAAGAGAAAAAGAGAATGTTATAATCCATGAGTTTGCTCATGAGTTGGATTTTGAAAGTGGATATGCAAATGGCACACCTATCTTGGAGAGTTCAAACTATCGTAGATGGTCAGAAGTCTTTTCTACTGCATTTAATAGATTAAAAAATCTTTCAAAAGAAGATAATCTTTTAGGCACATATGCTTTAACAAACGAAGCAGAATTTTTTGCAGTATGTAGTGAACGATTTTTTGAAACTCCAAAAGATTTTAAAAAAAATTTTCCAGATATCTATGAACAATTAAAACTTTTTTATAGAGTTGATACTGTTATAATCTTCCAATAATTTTGATATAATACATACCAACCAAAGGTGGAAAATATTGAATTCCACTCACCCCACAAAACTCAAAGTCATTTTTAGTTAATATAAAATAAAAAACTACAAAGGTCATGCATGAGAGGCTACAAAGTCTTTTCCGGAACAGCAAATTTAGAATTTTCAAAATCGGTTGCGAAATATCTTTCAATCCCACTTTCAGAAGCTACAGTCACAAGGTTTAGTGATGGAGAAATCGGCGTTAGAATTACAGAAAGTGTAAGAGGAAGAGATGTTTTTATCATCCAATCTACCTGTGCTCCTGCAAATGCAAACTTGATGGAGCTTTTAATCATGACTGATGCACTTAGGAGAAGTTCAGCAAACTCTATCACTGCAATTGTTCCATATTTTGGTTATGCAAGGCAAGATAGAAAAGCAGCTCCTAGAGTTCCTATTACTGCAAAACTGGTTGCAAATCTTTTTGAAACTGCGGGAATTGACAGAGTTGTTACGGTTGATCTGCATGCTGGTCAAATTCAAGGATTTTTTGATATTCCTGTTGATAACCTTTATGGCTCCATTGTTTTTAAAGATTATCTTGAGAGAAAAAATCTTAAAAATCCTATAGTCGCTAGTCCAGATATCGGAGGAGTTGCAAGGGCTAGGTCTTTTGCAAAAACCATGAAGTTAGATCTTGTTATCGTTGATAAGAGACGAGAAAAAGCGAATGAGAGTGAAGTAATGAATATCATTGGAAATGTAGAGGGCAAAGATGTCATCTTGATAGATGATATGATTGATACAGCAGGTACGATGGTAAAAGCAGCCGAAGCACTAAAAGGTGTAGGAGCAAGTTCTGCTATGGCATTTTGTACGCATCCAATTTTGAGTGGTCCGGCATATGATAGGATTGAAAAAGGTGGTCTTGATGAACTTGTTGTAACTGATACTATACCACTTTCAAGACAAAGTGATAAGATAACAGTACTTTCAGTTTCACATCTTTTTTCTGAAGTAATTAGACGGATTTATCACAATGAAAGTGTAAACGGGCTTTTTAACTAGATGCAAAAAAATATTAGAAACTTTTCAATAATCGCACATATAGATCATGGTAAAAGTACCTTAGCAGATAGGTTGATTCAGGAGTGTGGAGGTATCACAGATAGAGAGATGAATGCACAAGTTATGGATACGATGGATATCGAAAAAGAGCGAGGAATCACTATAAAAGCTCAAAGTGTTAGACTTGCATTTCAAAGAGATGGGGAGCATTATATCTTAAATCTTATAGATACTCCCGGTCATGTTGACTTTTCATATGAAGTTAGTAGATCACTCGCTTCTAGTGAAGGGGCACTTTTGATTGTAGATGCAAGTCAGGGTGTAGAAGCTCAAACTATTGCAAATGTTTATATCGCAGTTGATAATGATTTAGAACTTGTTCCAGTTCTTAATAAGATAGATTTACCAGCAGCAGATCCAGATCGTGTGAGGGAAGAGATAGAACATACTATCGGACTTGATTGTACGGATGCACTAGAAGTTAGTGCTAAAAGCGGAATTGGGATAAAAGAGTTATTAGATGCAATCATTGATAGAATTCCTCCGCCAAATGGAGATGAAAATGCTCCTACAAAAGCACTTATTTATGATAGTTGGTTTGATAGTTATCTTGGTGCATTGGCTCTTGTTCGTGTATATGAAGGCGAGATAAAAAAGGGACAAGAAGTGCTTGTTATGGGTACGAAAAAAAAGCATGAGATACTCACACTCAACTACCCTCATCCTATAAAAGCAGTTCCCACAAAAAGTATAAAAACTGGCGAAATTGGTATAGTTTCACTTGGATTAAAGACTGTAAGTGATATTCAAGTTGGAGATACGATAACTGATTTTAGAAATCCTACAAGTAAAGCTATAAAGGGTTTTGAACCTGCAAAAGCTTTTGTATTTGCAGGAATTTATCCGATAGAGACAGATAAATTTGAAGATTTAAGAGATGCACTTGATAAACTAAAACTAAATGATTCTAGCATCTCATATGAGCCTGAAACTTCAGCAGCTCTAGGTTTTGGATTTCGTGTAGGTTTTTTGGGGATGCTTCATATGGAAGTTATCAAAGAGAGATTAGAGCGAGAATTTGACTTAGACCTCATAGCAACCGCACCGACTGTTACTTATAAAGTAGTTTTAAATGATGCAAGTGAGATTGAGATTCAAAATCCAAGTCAACTTCCACCTGTAAACAAGATGGATAGAATCCTTGAACCTTATGTAAAAGCGACTATCTTAACACCTAGCGAATATCTTGGAAATGTCATAACACTTGTTAATGACAAAAGAGGTATTCAAAATAAGATGGATTATCTAAGCCCCCAGAGAGTTTTACTGGAGTATTCAATCCCCATGAATGAGATAGTGATGGATTTCTATGACAAACTAAAATCCGTGACAAAAGGATATGCAAGTTTTGATTATGACCCTATTGAGTATCAAGAGGGAGATTTGGTAAAGCTTGATATCAGAGTCGCTGGAGAAGTTGTAGATGCACTATCTATCATCGTTCCAAATTCAAAAGCCCTAAGCAAAGGTCGTGAATTCGTAAAGCAGATGAAAGAGTTAGTACCAAGACAACTTTTTGAAGTAGCTATACAAGCTAGTATCGGAAATAAAGTCATATCACGAGAAACTATCAAGTCAATGGGCAAAAATGTAACAGCAAAATGTTATGGCGGTGATATCACAAGAAAAAGAAAACTATTAGAAAAGCAAAAAGCAGGTAAAAAAAGGATGAAATCCATCGGAAAAGTCCAATTACCACAAGAAGCTTTTATGACTGTTTTAAAGCTTGATTGATGAAAATATTACAATATTCCCCTATCAATCACTTTAGCAAAATTTCTCAACTTACTAGCTCTTAGCATCCCAATATTGCTATTTTGGAAAATCTCTATATTGGATGCGATAGCAAAATCTTGTGAAGGGCTAATGATTTGGTGTCCCGTTATTTGTAACTCATAATTTCCCTTTGGTAAATTTGATATCTCAATTTGCTCGATATTATCTACTCTATTTGGTTTGTCTGTAACTGCTTTTGTGTCTGGATTATTTTTATCTAAAGTGTATGGGTAATAAATTTTTCCACTATCACTATTTATAAGTATCATATCAAGATCATTTACTAAAGTTGCAGAGTTAGCAGGGTTTGCCGCTTGGTCTACCCAGCTTATTGTTGTTTTAAATGGTGTATTTTGTGTAACTTGAAAACTATATCTATTTTTTGTATTATTAGAGAGAGTATCAGTTGAAACAAGAGAGTTTCTGTTTTTTATAGCTTTTACAACATCAACAGCCGCTTTTGCATCAATCATCCCAAAACCAGCTTTATAATCAGGTCCTACAGTACCCTTATCAACCGCCGTATTTATCATGATAGATTTTAAAAGGTCATGTCTAATATCGTATCTGCCTGTGGTTCTTTTATATTGTTGCATGATAAGTGCAGCCGCTCCTGTAGCAGCAGGTGTAGCCATAGAAGTTCCGCTCATTGTGGCATAACTATCATCAGAATTACTTGATGTAGAGTTAATATACTCTCCACGAGCAACTAAATCTGGCTTAATTCGTCCATCATTTACAGGTCCTGCACTGCTAAGAGATGCTACACTAGTTGAGTTGATATTTAGTGCACCAATTGTAAAAATATTTTTTGAATTTCCAGGTCCCTTTATGATTCCAAAATCAGCATAACCACTTACATCACCATCATTTCCAGCAGCTTGAAAAACATTTAAAAATGGATTATTACTTACAGCTGCATCTTGAGATGCAGCATCACTATCATACTCTCCAAGTCTTATCTTATCACTATATCCATATGAGTGATTTGATAGAAGAACCCCATCTTTTCTATAAAGTTTTAAGATTGACTCTGCAAATGCAACTTCACTAAATCCATAACTATATATTACAGATTTATTTGCCATACCCCTAGCTCTACTTTTATCACCGTCAGCAGCAATAGTACCAGCAACATGAGTAGAATGAGAATTTACATCGCTATTTGATCTATTTATTACTCTTCTTATACCATCTTCATTAAACTCCTGGTGAGTTGCCAAGACATTACCCCCATCAACTACACCTATATCCATGTTTTCACCATTAAGATTATAACTATTTGACCAAAGTGTAGTAAGATTTAAGTTATTTGCTGTTGTTTTATTTCTTGTCTCTTTTTTACCGTTTACAGTTACAAGAGATAAACTTTTATCCATGTATTGAATTATAGGTAACTGTTTTAACTTTTCTACATCACTTGCAGCAACTTTTAGTTTTGCCTCTCTTAGAGATGGTAAAGATTTTAGTACTATTGCATCTACAAAGTTTTCTAAAAGATATGACTCAATCTCACTTTTTGATAATTCTACCAAAAATAAAACATTAAAACTCTGATAAGCAGATGAATCAAAAGTAGCAATTCCACCATCTTTTACTCTATATTCACTTCTCATATCAGTTTTTTCTAAAAAACCATAATTTTCAAAATCGAGCTTGTTTAAAACAGACTCTTTTGCATAAAAGTAGTAACTAAGTTCCCCTGCATAAATTATTGAACTAACACCTTCACGAAAAAATTTCTCTTTTATTTTTGCATCTAATGGTTTATCAAATTTTATAATAATTGCTTTATGCCTATTATCTAAAGCCCTTGTTTTTATTGTTAATGTATCAATATTTTCCTTTTTAAAATCAACTTCATGACCATTTAATGTCAAAGCTGAAACGCTCTTATCAAGCAATGCCAATCCTAGAAGGACTTTTATAGTTACAATTGAAAGTTTCTTTACCATTAGTTTCTCCGCTATTTTATATATAAACTATATCGGTCAACATTTATAAAACTTGAATGATTTATTTTACCTTTTCTCTATTTTTGTCAAGAAAGTATATAGCTAACCGAAAAATCAAATAATTTTGATATAATCATGCGATTATAAGTTAAGGATAAATGAGACATGAGAGTAATTACAGGTATACAACCATCAGGAACTTTGCATATTGGAAATTATTTTGGTTCTATAAAGCAGATGGTTTCCCTTCAAAACTCTAATGAACTTTTTATGTTTATTGCAGACTATCACGCTTTAACAACTTTAAAAGATGCAAAACAACTTAGAGAAAACACTATAGAGGCCGCTATTAGTTATCTCTCACTTGGCATAAATCCAGCAAAAACTATTATGTGGGTACAATCTGATGTCAAAGAAGTACTTGAGTTATATTGGATTCTCTCCTCTTACACACCTATGGGATTATTAGAGAGAGCTCATAGCTATAAAGATAAAGTTGCCAAAGGAAAAACTCCAAATCATGCCCTATTCTCTTACCCTGTTTTGATGGCGGCAGATATTTTGCTTTATGATTCACAAATTGTGCCTGTTGGTAAAGATCAAATTCAACATGTTGAGATAACAAGAGATATAGCAATAAAATTCAACAATGACCACGGGGAACTTTTTACTTTACCTAAGTTTAAAGTTGATGAAAATGTTGCATCTCTTCCTGGAATTGATGGAGCAAAGATGAGTAAAAGTTATGGTAATACCATTGATATCTTTACAACCGAAAAAGCACTCAAAAAACAAACAGGAAAAATTATAACCCAAAGTGTTGCTTTAGAAGAGCCAAAAGAGTATGAAAACTGTAATGTTTTTGCATTAGCTAAACATTTTTTAACAAGCGATGAGTTAGAAGAGTTAAAAGATCGTTATAAAAAAGGTGGCGAAGGTCATGGACATTTTAAACTATATCTAAAAGAGAAAATTTGGAACTATTTTGAAGAGGCAAGAGAGAAAAGAGCCTATTATCATAATAATAGAGATGAAGTTTGTGATATCTTAGAAGATGGAGCTTTGAGAGCTAGAAAAATAGCTTATGAAAAAATGGAAATAATTAAAGATGCAATTGGTATAAGACGAGGGAAAAGATAATGCTTGATATAAAAGAGTTACAAAACAATTTTGAAGAGATAAGACAAAAGTTAAAAAAGAAAAAAGTTGATGAAACACTTTTAGCACCCCTAAAAGAGATATCTCTAAAACTAAAAGAGAAAAAAAATATTTTAGAAGCTTTACAAGCTGAACAAAATGCAAAAAGTAAACTTTTTCCAATCTACAAAAAAGAGGGAAAAAACATAGATGAGCTAAAATCCCAACTTGATGAAAATAAACAAAAGATTACATCTGCTACAGAGGTAGTAAGAGAGTTAGAAGAGAACTTATCTTTGATTGCTCTAGAAGTTCCAAATATTCCAGATGATAGTGTACCTGAAGGCGAAGATGAAGAGGATAATGTAGAAATTAAAAAAGTTCTTAATATTCCTAGTTTTGATTTTGAACCTAAAGAGCATTGGGATATAGATGCAAAACAGGAACTTATCGATTTTCAAAGAGGCGTAAAACTTGCCAAAAGTCGCTTTTCAGTTCTTAAAAATGATGCCGCTAAACTAGAGAGAGCTTTAGTTAATTATATGTTAGATTTTAATGCATCTCGTGGGTTCAAAGAGGTTTCTGTCCCATTTATCGCAAATAAAGAGTCTCTTGAAGGAACTGGACAGCTTCCAAAATTTGGTGATGATCTTTTTAAAATAGAGGGTGAAGAGTTATATCTCATACCAACTGCTGAAGTTCCAGTTACAAATCTTTTTCGTGATGAAATTTTAGCTACTGATGCTCTTCCGATAAAACTTACATCTTATACGGCTTGTTTTAGAAAAGAAGCTGGAAGTGCTGGAAGAGATACAAGAGGTATGATTCGCCAACATCAATTTGGAAAAGTAGAGTTAGTATGTATAACAACGCCACAGCAAAGTGAAGAAGTTTTTCAACAGATGGTAGATTGTGCAAGTGATCTTTTAACCTCTCTTGGATTAGCTCATAGGATGGTATTACTTTGTGGTGGGGATTTAGGTTTTTCTGCATCTAAGACTATCGATTTAGAAGTTTGGTTACCTGGTCAAAATAGGTATAGAGAGATAAGTTCTATCTCAAATACAAAAGATTTTCAAGCAAGACGAGCGAAAATAAGATATAAAGATGGCAAGAAAAATAGGCTAGTACATACTCTAAATGGCTCATCTTTAGCAATTGGAAGAACACTGATAGCTATAATGGAAAACTATCAAAAAGCTGATGGGACTATAGAGATTCCAAAAGTGCTTAAAGATTACATAAAATAACATGGCTGAAGAGTTCTTTTCACTGGATGATGAAGAGCTAGAAGAAGAACAGCAATCTGAGCAAAAACAGGATAATAAAAAACAAAATAATAAAAAAATATACTATATTATATTAATTCTTACTCTTTTAATTCTTCTTTTTGTGATGATTTTTGGTTACTTTTATATACAAAAGAAAAAGAGTAAGTCGGAAGAAACTTTTGAAGTTAACACTTCAAATATAATAAAAAACATACAAAACAAAGAACTAACCCCAAAAGAGAGTAGCAAAGCACAAACGCTAATCCAAAAAGCAGACAAACTTTACAATCAAGGTGATAAAAAAGAGGCTCTAAAAATATATGAAGAACTTTCACACTACAACAAATCACTCTCATTTTATAATATTGCTGTTGCAAAATTAAAAGAGAAAAAGTATAAAGTTGCAATTGAATTTTTTGAAAAAGCGATGCAAAATAATGAACTTAAATGTGCAAGTGCTTTAAATGCTGCAGTATCAGCTTTAAATTTAGGTGAAGTCGATACTTTTAAACACTACCTTGCCTTATCACAAAAATATTTGCCGTATATTACAAATAATAAACTTTACTCATATTATAGGACTCTTATAAGTTACTATAAAGAAGAACCACTTGAAAGTATAATCTCTATCAAAAATCCAAGTTCAGAATTTTATAAAAATGAACAAAACTTTATTGCAGCAAAAGCATTATCATCACTAAAAAATAATCTATTGGCCATAAATTTTATACAAAAGATAGATAATCCAAAAAACTATCTTACTATTGGTCTTTTACAAGCAAGAGCAGGTGAATATATTTTAGCAAGTAACTCACTAGAGAGTGCAAAATTTCAAGGAGTTGAACCGATAAAGGCAAATGTCGCATTAGCTTTAGTTAAAAATAGACTTGGATTGATGTCAGATTCTGGTGAAATCTTAAAATCAACATATGATACATACAAAGAAGACTCCCTAAGTACTTATCCTATATCTGTACAACTTAAAAAATCTCTTTTTGATCCAATCGCCGCACAAAAAGAGTTTAAAGATAGACTATTTTTGGATGACAAATATAAGTTTTCTATACTATTTTATTATGCACCTTATAAAGTTTTTAACTCAAATTTGAGTATTGACAACATTATAAAAGGTGCAAAAAATATAGAGATAGAAAAAACTACACAAGCACTTGACTATTTAAGAGATTCTGCAGCAATATCAAAAATTGATTTAGAGATAACAAAAGCCTTAAAATATTTAACTGAGCATAAAGTTTATGAAGCAAATGATATACTAAAAAAAGCAATTAAACTCTATCCTACACACTCTGTACTTCACTACAACTTAGCACTTACATATGCACAAATTTTTGATTTTCTAAATGCTTATAAACATTTTAAAAGAAGTTACTCACTAGATTCACATAATCATAATGCACTTGTATTTCAATCATTTTGTGCAAAACTCATAAATAAAGATATACCTACTAAAGAGCTTGAAAAACAAAGAGTTCAAATAGAGGAAAAATCTACTCAGGCTCTTTTAGAGATTGCTCTTGGTTCATTGGCTCTTAATGTTGGCTATCTAGATGCAAATCAAAACAGATTTTTTCACTCAATAAACCTACTACTCTCTTATAGTAGAAATGATACAAAAATGTACCAAGAGAGTGCAAAAAAACTTAAAGATTTAATGTCTGGCGATTTAGTTTCAAATATACTCTATATAGATGCAACAAATGATAAAGCTCAAATTAAAGAGTATGCAAAAGCTATACAAAAAACTATAACAAAAGATAACCTTGATTTTAAACCTCTCTATTTTGGCGGGTTTCTACCAAAAGAGTTATTCGTAAGAGCTCTTAGTATAGCTGGTATCATCTCAAGAAGTAAAGAGTTATTAGAAAATAGAAGTAACCCTTCAATTTCTCTCCTTCAATCTCTTGGACTTATTCTTATTTATAATCAAAATTTTGAAGAAGCTTACGGTATTTATAATAAGCTCATTGATGAATATAAACAAAAAGACACTCATACTCTTTTTCTAGCTTCGGTTGCCGCTATTGGTGCAAAACACTATGCAAATGCTGTAGCACTTCTTGAACTTTCAAAACTTACAGATAGTTCTAATTTTGAGAGTAGATATGCTTTGGGACTGCTCTATCAGCAAGAAAAAAACTTTGAAGGGGCATCGATTCAATACAAAAAAATTGGAAATATTAACTTTAAATCAAATTTCTTCACATTCATTCTAAAAAAGTAAAATAATTTTTTGTTTTAAAACTATTTTTGATACAATTATGCGATATACTTAATTAAGGAATCAATATGACTCGTCGCCAATGGATGTGGCTATGGATATGGCTTTTACTCTTTTTTATGGCTTTTTGTGTCTGGAATAAGCTAGAACAAGAGATGACAATTGGCAAAACAGTTAACAATATTGCATCTAATGCAGAAGTTGTGGCTCCACTTGCAAAAAAAGACATTAATATAAAAATTATAAAAGATGGTGATGATATAAAAATTTCGGGAATTTTTACATCTAATGAAAATCTTGAAATTCTAAAAGCTAAATACAAAAAAACATCTAAAAATGTTAATGTTGGTATGATTATTATCGATAAAAATGCAAAAAATGAAAAGTTATTTGATATGATAAAAACTATAACAGATGATTTTTTAAAATTTGAACAAGGCTATCTTGAATATTCAAACGGTAGTTTTACAATTGATGGCATCGTTGAAGATGAGAAAATAAAACACTCAATTGGAAGCAAAGCACTTATGGTTGGTGATTTGCATGTTGATAATAAAGTATCAATAAAAGAGATAAAAAAACCTAACAAAGTCAAACAAAAAGAGCCTTCAAAAAAAGAGATTCAGGCAAAAATAGATAATTTAATTAAACTAAAAAAAGTAGAATTTGTATATGCAAAAGAGTCTTTAACAGCTAAAGGTAAAAAAACGATAGATGAAGTTTATGGGATTTTGAACAAATATAAAAATGTAAATATAGAGATAGGTGGTCATACTGATTCAGATGGAACAGCTAAAAACAACCAAATACTTAGCCAAAAAAGAGCAGATGCAATTAAAAGTTATCTTGTTAAAAAAGGGATATCTTCTAAAAGATTGAAAGCAATCGGTTATGGTGAAAATAAGCCATTAGTCAAAAATAGCTCTTTATCAAACAAGCAGATTAATAGAAGAGTAGAATTTAAAGTAACTGGAGAATAGATATGGATAGTTTAATAGAATTAGGGATGCAAATCATTTTATGTCTGGTAATCGCTGCACTTTTGGGTGGGATAATAGGTTATCTAATTGGGAAAATGAGCAAATGTGGCAATGATGATTATGGGATAGAAAAGGCAAGACTAAATGCATATGAAGGTGAGCGATATAATGAAGATTTATATGGTATTGTAAATAATCCAGAAGCAAAAGCATCTACTGGCATGGCAAGTGCAATAGCAAATATGCCGTTAAATGATAATGAAAGAGCAATTGGTCAAGAGATAGGTGTTAGACCAAGCGTCATAGCAGAACCTGATGATAAAGAGCTAGATGATCTTAAAGAGATAAGTGGAATCGGCTTAAAATTGGAGGAAGTTTTACATGAACTTGGGATTTATAATTTTGAACAAATTGCACAATGGACACCTGAAAACATAGATTGGATTGAAGATTATTTAGTCTTTAAAGGTAGAATAGATAAAGAAGATTGGGTAAGTCAAGCAAAACTTTTAGCAGCTGGTGGTCATACTGAATTTAGCAAAAAAATTAAACGAGATAAAGATAAACAATGATATGCGTATTTGATTGCGAAACTATTCCAGATGCAACACTTATACGAAATACATTTAATTTAAGTGGAGATGATAGGGATATTAGCCAAAAAGCATTTGAACTTCAAGAGCAAAAGAGTGGAAGTTCATTTTTACCGATAGCTTATCATCAAGTCGTATCTATCTCTGCAGTCATTGCTGATGATTATGGTTCTTTTCAAAAAGTAAGCTCTATTGAGGGCGACACTGAAAAAGAGATGATTAAAAACTTTTTAAAATTTATAGACAAACATAGCCCCAAACTTGTAAGCTTTAATGGAAGAGCATTTGATATGCCAATGCTAATGGTAAGAGCTATGAAATACAACCTCTCTTGTCATGCCTATTTTGAAAAAGAAAATAAAATGTTAAACAAAAGCAAATGGGATAATTATAGATATAGATTTACAGATAAGTTCCATGTTGACTTAATGGATCATATCGGTGAATTTGGAGCAGTTAGAGGTTTAAAGCTTGATACTCTTTGCACGATGATGGGGATTCCTGGTAAATTTGATGTAAGTGGTGATATGGTTTTTTCACTATACTATGATAAAGAGATAGAGAGAATTAAAGAGTACTGTGAAAGCGATGTTTTAAATACTTATTGGCTCTATCTAAAGTATGAACTTTTAAAAGGGAACATAATTTTAGAGGATTATTTAAACTTTTTAGATAAGATGAGTGAAAAAATTCCTACAGATAAATCATATAGCCAAATTTTTATTGATGGGATAAAAAAAGAGTTATAAAGGGCTTATTATGATTGCCGTAGTTGATTACAATATGGGAAATTTGAGATCGGTTCAAAATGCCTTTTCAAAACTAGGATGCGAAGTTAGGATAGTAAAAGACCCTGATTTAATCTCTAATTATGACAAACTTATACTACCTGGAGTTGGTGCATTTGGAGATGCAATGGAGCATCTAAAATCATGTGGAATGGATGAAGCTATAAAAGAGTTTGCAAATAGTGGCAAACCTCTTCTTGGAATTTGTCTTGGGATGCAACTTTTACTTGAAAGTTCAGATGAGTTTGGAGAACATAAAGGCTTAGCTTTAATACCTGGAATTGTTAGAAAATTCGATAAAGCTCTTTTTTCAACACCTCTTAAAATTCCACACATGGGATGGAATGAACTTTTTATAAAAAGAGATAATCCACTATTTAAAGATTTACCACAGGAATTTTATCTATATTTTGTACATAGTTATCATGCGAAGTGTGATGAAGAGTTTACACTCGCAACTACCCACTATGGATATGAATTTGCAAGTATGATAAATAGAGATAATATTTATGGTTTACAACCCCACCCTGAAAAATCACATGAAAATGGATTGAAGATATTAAAAAATTTTACGAAAATGTAAGGATAAGTAGACATGGATATACTTCCAGCGATTGATTTAAAAGATGGAAAAGCAGTTAGACTTACAAAAGGTCTTATGGATAGTGCAAAAATTTATAATGATGAACCATGGAAGGTTGCACAAGAGTTTGAAAAGATAGGAGCAACATGGCTTCATCTTGTAGATCTTAACGGTGCATTTGCAGGAATTCCAAAAAATCTAGAAGAGATTAAAAAAATTCGTAAAATGTGCGATATACAAATAGAGCTTGGTGGTGGCATCCGAGATGAGGATACTATAAAAAGATATTTAGATCTTGGAGTAGATAGAATCATTTTGGGTTCAGTAGCTTTGAAAAATGCCGATTTTGTAAAAACTGTAGCAAAAAAGTATCCAATTGCAGTTGGAATAGACGCAATTGATGGCTTTGTAGCGGTTGAGGGATGGGCAGAAAAATCTACAATGAAAGCTACAGATTTAGCCTTAATGTTTGCAGATGCGGGGGTTGAAGCTCTGATCTGTACTGATGTTGGAAAAGATGGTACTTTAAGTGGTGTCAATGTTGATTTTACACTAGAGATTGCAAAAGTTTCAGGGATTGATACCATTGCAAGTGGCGGTGTGAGAGATATAGAGGATATAATAGCACTTAAAGAGAGTGGTAAAGTATCTGGCGTGATAGTAGGAAAAGCATTTTATGAAGGTACTCTTGATTTGAAGGAGGCTTTTAAAGTTGCATTAGGATAAAATTAAAATAGTTTAAAGGAAGAGTATGAAATTTTTAGTAGTAGATGATAGCTCAACAATGAGAAGAATTATCAAAAATACACTAGGAAGACTAGGACATAAAGAGATCTTAGAGGCAGAAGATGGTGCAGTTGCTTGGAAAGTTATGGGTGAAAACTCTGACATCGATATCTTAGTAACTGATTGGAACATGCCTGAGATGAATGGATTGGAACTTGTGAAAAAGGTAAGGGCTGAAGCTAAGTATGAAGATTTACCGATAATCATGGTTACAACTGAGGGTGGGAAGACTGAAGTTATAACTGCCTTAAAAGCAGGTGTAAATAACTATATAGTAAAACCTTTTACACCACAAGTCTTAAAAGAAAAACTCGAAGCTGTACTTTAAACTTTAGGATGCAATGAACGAATATTATTATGAACTTACAGTAATACCAGAAAATAGTTTAGAGATTTTTAGCTCGTTTCTTTTAGAAATTACAAACAGTGCTCTTGAAGAGAAAAATGACTCACTTATCGTAAGAGCAAGTGAGTCATTAGATGACATAGAGTGGGCAACAAAACAACTTTCACAAAAACTTCAAATACCTATAAAAACAAAACTTATTAAATTGAAAAATGAAGATTGGATTAGCAAATATCAAAATTCAATAAAACCTATTGAAGTTGGCTCTTTTTATATAAGACCCCAGTGGGAGAGAGAAAAAACAAATCTTACAAATATCATCATAGACCCTGCTCTTGCCTTTGGCTCTGGTCATCATGAAAGTACAGCCTCTTGTCTTTTATGCATTGACAAATATGTCAAGCCAAATTTCACCCTTTTAGATGTTGGATGTGGTAGCGGAATACTTGCAATTGCTGGTGACAAAAAAGGAGCTATTGTAGATATATGCGATACTGATGAAGTATCAATAAAAAGCTCCATAGATAATTTTAGCCTTAATAACTCTAAAATAAACAAGTCATGGATAGGTTCGGTACATATGAGCCAAACGCAATATGATATTGTAATAGCAAATATCATTGCAGATGTCATTATTATGATAAACAAAGATTTAAAACAATCTGTAAAACGAGGCGGAATTTTAATTCTATCAGGTATAATAAACAGGTATTATGACTCCATAGTTCAAAAATTTTATGATTTTGAGATAATAGAGACTATACAAAAAAAAGAGTGGCACACTTTAGTGCTAAGAAAAATATGAAGGAAAAAAATGTCTCAAAATAATAGAGATAATAAAAACAATAATTTTTTTAACCAAAATCCATTGTTTATATTTGCAATATTTTCATTAGTAATTATTTTACTATTTAAATATACAATTGAGCCAGCAGATGGAATGGTTACAAATGAACAAGGCTTATCAACTAAAGCTACAAAAACAGAAAAAATCAATTATTATGAACTAAAAGAGCTTATCAAAAAAGGTGAGATAACATATGTTGCGATTGGTCAAACAACTCTTAAAGGTGTATCTGATAAAGGAGCCGTAAAGAAGATATACTATGTTAAAAAAGTCGGAGAGGATAGTGCGCTAATTCCACTTTTAGATCAAAACAAAATCCCTTATGGCGGATACAATGAGACAAACTGGTTAGAAGAGTTGCTATTTACTTGGGTAATCCCTATATTTATATTTTTAGGTATTTGGATGTTTTTGACAAGTAGGATGCAAAAAAATATGGGTGGTGGAATCCTTGGAATGGGAAGTAGTAAAAAACTTGTCAATTCAGAGAAACCAAAAGTAAAATTCTCAGATGTTGCAGGTGTTCAAGAAGCAAAAGAGGAAGTTAAAGAGATTGTTGATTTTCTAAAATTTCCTGAAAGATATATGAACCTTGGAGCAAAAATCCCAAAAGGTGTACTTTTAGTAGGACCTCCAGGAACTGGTAAAACACTACTTGCAAAAGCAGTTGCAGGAGAAGCAGATGTACCATTTTTCTCAGTTTCAGGTTCTAGTTTTATAGAGATGTTTGTAGGAGTTGGTGCAAGCCGTGTTAGAGATCTTTTTGAAAATGCAAAAAAAGATGCTCCGTCTATTATATTTATTGATGAAATTGATGCTATTGGTAAGAGTCGAGCAGCAGGTGGAATGATGGGTGGAAATGATGAAAGAGAACAAACACTTAATCAACTTTTAGCAGAGATGGATGGTTTTGATTCAGATCAATCTCCTGTTATTATATTAGCCGCTACAAATAGACCTGAAGTTTTAGATGCGGCACTTTTAAGACCTGGACGATTTGATAGACAAGTGTTGGTTGATAAGCCTGATTTTAAAGGTCGAATACAAGTACTAAAAGTTCATATTGAAAAAATCAAAATTGCTGAAGATGTTGATTTGGAAGAGATAGCACGATTGACAGCAGGACTTGCAGGTGCTGATCTTGCCAACATCATAAATGAAGCAGCCTTGCTAGCAGGACGAGCAAATAAAGAAGAAGTTGAACAAAAAGATTTCTTTGAAGCGGTAGAGAGAGCCATAGCTGGACTAGAGAAAAAGAGTCGTCGAATAAATCCAAAAGAGAAAAGAATTGTAGCCTATCACGAAAGTGGACATGCACTGATAGCAGAGACTACAAAAGGGGCTAAAAGAGTTTCTAAAGTTTCAATAGTCCCAAGAGGATTAGCCGCTCTTGGCTACACACTAAATACTCCTGAAGAGAATAAGTATATGATGCAACGACATGAGCTTATAGCTGAAGTTGATGTACTGTTGGGTGGACGAGCTGCTGAAGAAGTTTTCATAGGTGAAATTTCAACTGGAGCTGGAAATGATTTAGAGAGAGCAACTGATATCATAAGAGCTATGGTTGGAATTTATGGTATGACTGATGTTGCTGGTCTTATGGTTCTTGAAAAACAGAGAAATACATTTCTTCAAAGTGGAACTACAAAAGAGTATAGTGGGAAAATGGCTGAAAATGTAGATACATACATAAAAGAGTTTTTAGGTCAAAGGTACCAGATAGTATTAAAAACATTAAGAACTTATCACGATGCTATTGAAAATATGGTGGTTTCACTTTATGAAACTGAGACTATAGATGGCAAACAAGTAGTCAAAATCATAAAAGAGTTTGAAAAAGAAAATGATATGGAGAGTAGACTTGCAGATCATATTGGTGCTGATGATGATATCAAAGAAGCACTAAAAAAAGAGAAGCTAAAAAGAGAACAAGCTAAAAAAGAGGAAAAAAAAGATAGTGGGAAAAAGGATGAAGATAAAAATCAAAAAGAGTAAATTTTATACTCTTTGTAATTTTATCTTAACCTCTTGAAACACTGCACTATCTCCTTCATCACTTTTAAGTGATGGAGTGAGTCTATTTACACCTTTTGCTCCAGAGTGTATTAAAACTAAATCTTCTCTTAAATTATCATCTACTCTAACCTCAAAAATACTTTCACCATATTTTGAACTAGCTTTTACAAACTCTTTTTCTTTAAATCCTAAAACTGCTGATAGATAAATATAGTGATCTCTTTTAAATTGGCTATTTAGTGAGTGTTTTGATTTTGGAGTTATAAGATAATAACCATCTTCATCTAAGAGAGTATTTTTCCCATAAATTTCATCAATAAAAATAAACTTTTTGTCATCTGTATAAAAACCATCTGAATAAGGGATTTTTTCATAAGATGCAGATTGATAATAGCTATCTTTCAAAATAGTGTTTGAGTTTAAAATCTCTTCCACATACTCTCGTTCACTCTTTAATTTATCATATCCAAACTCTCTATTTAGGTACTGTGTTAACTCATATTCACTAATTCCAAAATTATTTTCAACTATTTTTGGCATCTTAGCTATATATTCACTTCCATATGAAAATCTAATATCCTCTTTTTCCAAAAATGTTTTTGCCGGTAGTACTAAATTTGCCATTTTAGAGGTTTCATTTTCATAGAGTCCAAAATAGATTATAAAATCAGTTTTGCTTAACTGTTCACACACTTTGTCAGAATTTGGTAGCTGAATAGAGGGATTTGATCCTTGTATAAAAACAGTTTTAAATTCAGAAAAATCAACTGTTGGCATAGGTATAGCTTGGTTTTTGTGTGAGAAAGGATTTGTAAAACCATTTGAACTATCACTAAGATAACTAACTCCACACCCCTCTTTACCAAAAAACCCAAGCATTGCTGCAAATGAGTCAATAGCCCTTAAGACTTCATCTCCATGAAGATATTTCTGTACTCCAACTCCAACTAAAAATGAAACTTTTTTACCATCCATAAGAGATAATGCCCTCATAATAGCATCTACACTTACATCAACTTCATCATACAACTTTTTGATACCAAAACTTCTAAAGAAATCTACAAAGTAGTCAAACTCTTCACAATATTTATCTATAAATTCTAAGTTTTCCATATCTTCTAAAGATGCTAAACGAGCAAATAAAATTGCTAGTGAAAAGTCAGATCTTGGTCTTAGCTGTAGATGCACATCAGCTATTTTTGCAATTTTTGTTTTTACTGGATCTATGACAATTAAGATTTTATCTTTTATGATATCTAACATATGTGAATTTGTTATACTTATATTTCTACCCCAAACAACAACTACTTCACTTTTTGCAATTTGTGATATTGGCAAAGCTAGATTTAATCCTCTTCCAGAAATCACACCCGAATCCCCTGCCCCATCACAAAGTGAACCTTTTGTAAATGTAGAACCATACTGTTGAAAAAATAGATTGCTTACATTTTGCATCTTGCCCATGTTTGCATTTCCTTTAAAAAATAGGCTTTTTTCATTTTGGTTTTGTTTTAAAGTAGATGACAATATCTTTAAAGCCTCATCCATTGTTATTGTATTGCCATTAAAAGTTGGTTTTGTGATCCTTTTAGTTTTTAAAAAACCATTTAGGTTAGGACATAAAAACCCTTTAGTAAACGGATGGTCAAAATCACCTTTTAACTTTTCATCTTCATAGATAACAGAACATGCATCATAACAATCTAATGGACAAGCAGTTTTTTTCAACTATTTAAACTCTATCTTAACAAGTTTTGAAAACTGTTCTGGTTTATCGATGATAATTTCAACACGATATGAAGAGATATTTATATTATCTGCAATTCTCCATTTTTTATGAATTTTATAATCTGTTGCTTTTCCATCAAGATATATTGTTTTTGTATCTAACTCTTTAAGCTCATCTAAGGAGACAAAAACAACTAACAAAGCAGAAGAGACATCATAAACATCAAGTAGTTTTGATCCAGGATTTAGATAATCTCCAACACTAGGATAGATTTTATAGATAAAATTTCCATTCCCTACTTTAATATTTTTTTTCTCTATCTTATCTTTTAATATTTTTATCTTAAGTCTTAAATCTGCTTTTTGAGTTTTTAAATTTTCTAAAGAGCTTTGAATACTTATGAGAGAATTTTGTGATCTTATCATCGAAAGTAACTTAGCATCTTTTTGAACTTTAGAATAGGATGCAAGGTTTTTAACTTTTTCATAATTATTACTGTCAATAGATGCAACCTTTTTACTATTTGCTAAACTTTTTTCTGTAAATTTTATATTGTTTGTAAGATATTGCAATTTTAATTTTGAAGCTTTTAAATCCTCAATATCAATCTTATCATCAATTCTCACAATCAAACTATCATTACTATCTTTTCCCTCTAGTAAATTATCTACATAGACAACTTTTCCACCAACAGAAGCTTTAACCTCAAATAACTCTCTTGGCTGAGTTTTTGAATAATACTCCCTAGCATCCAAAGAGATTAAAATAAACAATAATATTACAAATATTTTCACAACTTACCCTTAAAAAATTTCTATATTGTATCAAAATTATTGTATATAGTTTTTAATTATGATAAAATTAACCAAAAAAGGTAAAATATGAAATATACAATTACTCCAACAGTAGAGGGAGAAGAAGTTGACTTTAAAAATCCAAGCCCAGAATTCTTTAAGGCAGTCGGTGGGGAAGAAGGGATGAGAGAGTTAATGTATAGTTTTTATGAAATAATATATACAAGTAATATCAATAACTTTTTCCCTCAGGATAAAGAGGAGTTTGATAAGATAAAAGTTAAAAATACAAAATTTTTTGTACAGCTTTGCGGAGGTCCAAAGGTCTATGAAGAAGAGACTGGAGGCAGAGATTTAGATACATATATGATAAGAGTGCATGATGACTTTTCAATTCCTGAAAAAGCAAGAGTTGAGTGGCTAGGATGCATGAGAGAAGCTCTTAAAAATTATGATATGGATGAAGAGATAAAGGCTGATTTTTGGGATTATTGTGATAAGTTCTCAAAGCTTACAGTAAATCAATTTGAAGATAAAAGGGAATTTAATCCTTACCACTAAGTCTGTATCAATTTAGATAAGATAATTATATTTGCAAACCTTTAGGCACTTATGTCTAAAGGTTTTGTTGTGTCTAAGAAGCTAGTTTCTTTGAAATTTCTATGTCTTTCTTAACTAAAGAATTAACAAGTTCACTAAGTGATGAACCGTCTCCACTTTTACTAACATATTTCATCAAAAAATCTTGCACATCTTTCTCTAAATATATAGGTATATCTAACTCTTCAATTGGTCTATAAAATTTCCCTTGTTCTGCATCTATAAAATCATATTCTTTTTTCATTTTGGACACCTTTTTTGATATACTTTTTTCTCATTCTTTGTAGCTTTCCTTGCACTTATAATTCTTACAAACTCCATGCCGTCTTTATCTCTAAATGTATGAACAACAACGAGTATAGTTTTGTTTAGACTTTTCCCAAAAGAACATATCTATCTTCATCGTCTGAATGTTCATCATCAAATTTGTTTAAAACAAAAGGATCAGCAAAAACATAAGATGCTTGTGCAAAAGTAACACTATGTTTTAGTATGTTTATTTTTTCTTTGTTGTTATCCCATTCAAATTTCATACTTAAATTATATCAATTTTTTAGGAAAATTGATAGGGTTCTTTTTTTTCTCAAGTTTTTGAGCATCTTTTTTAAAAAAGATACAAAGTTTCCATAAAAAAAATAGAGTTTTTACAATAATCTATTTCCATAAATATTTTTATCAATATTGAATTTTAGAGATATATCATTCTGTATTACAACGACCGTCTTACACTAATATTCAATCTTGATGATATTTGATATGAAATAAAGTTGTTAGCTCTATTATATCAAATCCCGCTGGGGTATGATATTAGTGTGCGAGTCGCCACCTTAAAACTCACTTAGATTCTTAAAAATAACTAGCTTTTTTCCATAAAATCTACATTTTAAGCAATAACCTCTTCATT
>JAMONX010000087.1 GCA_027066435.1 Campylobacterales bacterium | reverse complement strand
TAGCAATATCTACATTTTTATGTTTGTCCCTCTCTTGTACTTTAGTAGCACAAGAGGGGATAATCTACGAAGTTGAGCCAACAGTTGGTTACAACAGTTTTGACAGTGCTTCAAAGATGGAGAGTGACATTACATATGGAATTCGTGCAACTGCTTATATGAATGAGTTTTATGGCTATCGTATTGGGTATGAGAGAGCAGATGATATCAAGTATGATGTACCTATAACTACACCTGATTCAAAAAAAAGAACTGATATGCAACGAATATCTACTGCCTTACTCATAAGTGGTGAAGAAGAATATAATGTTATACCTTATCTATTTGCAGGTTTAGGGTATGAATTTCTTAGCAATGAAACTAACAGTGATGTAAGTCAAGCATATATAGATGGTGGTTTGGGATTTAAATATATGTTTTTAAATAACTTAAATATGAATATCGAAGCTAAAATACTTAAAAAGTTTGATACAAGTGATATGGACTTTGGAGTAAATTTTGGTTTTGGATATATGCTTGGAGGCTCATTATCATCAGATAAGTATGAATCAGATGATTTTAATGATGTACTAAAAAACAAACATAGTGAAAATTCTACATTAGAAGATGTAAAAAAAAAGGGAATTGAAACAACAGAACTTAGTGAAAATGAGTTAAACACAGTATCAGAAAAAAAAGCTGAAAATGTAATAAACAATGCAAAAGTTATAAAAGAGAGTATTTCTAAAGTCTCACAAGTTGAAATCATTGAAGATGATTTTAAAAGAGTTAAAGATGAACCATTTATTATAAAAAATAATTCAGATAAACAGTACTATGTCCAGATGGCCGCTTGGTTTAAAGGTGTTTACAAAAAACTTCCAGCTACTTTAGAAAAGAATGGTTATGATTATGAGATAAAAGATGTAATTCGTAAAAATCAAGATGCAAAAATTGTTATAATTGGTCCATATGCCAACTATACAGAAGCAAAAACAGCTCGTATTGATCTTATAAAAATTAGAAATGATGCTTTTGTAACAAAAATATAATATAATAGTTGTATGAATGAAATAATCCAAAAAATAAAAGAGGGGAAGAGAGTAGATTTTGATGAAGCTTTAAAACTTTATGAACTTGATTTATTTACCCTTGGAACCTTAGCTAACCAAATACGAGAAAAAAGATGGGGCAAAAGCTCCTTTTTTAATATAAACCGTCACATAAACCCTACCAATGTCTGCAAAGATATTTGTAAATTTTGTGCCTTTTCAGCAAGTCGTAAAAATCCTAACCAATATACAATGACTCATCAGCAGATATTGGATATCGTAGAAGAGTCTTCAAAAAGAGATGTAAAAGAGGTACATATAGTTTCAGCACACAACCCTGAAACTGGTTTGTCTTGGTACTTAGATATATTTTCTAAAATAAGAAAAAAATTTCCAGATATCCATATAAAAGCTTTAACAGCAGCAGAAATTAATTTTTTAGCAACTGAATATAATCATAGCTTTGAAGAGATAATCGATATGATGATTGAATCAGGTGTAGACTCTATGCCTGGAGGTGGAGCCGAGATATTTGACAATGAGATAAGAGATAAGATTTGCAAAGGAAAAGTAACCACTGATGAATGGCTTTTGATACATAAACTCTGGCATAAAAGAGGAAGGCACTCAAATGCTACAATGCTTTTTGGTCATATAGAGGAACAAAAACATCGCATAGACCATATGATACGACTTCGTACTCTGCAAGATGAAACAGGAGGTTTTAACTCTTTTATACCATTAGTTTATCAAAGAGACAATAACTTTTTAAATGTCAAAAGCTTTCTCTCTTCTCAAGAGATTTTAAAAACGATGGCAATTAGTAGAATTGTACTTGATAATATACCTCATATAAAAGCTTATTGGGTTACTTCTACTATAAATCTAGCTCTAATTTCTCAAGAATTTGGTGCAGATGATTTGGATGGTACAATTGAGAGAGAATCAATAAACTCCGCAGCGGGAGCTAAGAGTGCATCTGGAATGGCACTTACTGAGTTT
>JAMONX010000086.1 GCA_027066435.1 Campylobacterales bacterium | reverse complement strand
AGCTCTTAAATATCCACTATAAGATGCGTCAGAAAAAATATCTTGAAAATCAGCAGATACATTCGAGTTAAAAATTGCAACTATCACAATACCTAGTTTTATCTTTTTATCTAAAAAATTCATAAGTCACTAAAATCCTTTTTAATAATGAAAATTGTTATCGAAAAGGATTTTAGTGACTTACGACTTAGAGAATTATTAAAATGATAATATTTATCAATATCGTAATAAGTTTAGATGCAGTTTATAATGTTATCATGATAAATTATATAAAAAGTATAACAAAGTAGCAGAAAGAGGAACATGTTACCCAAGCGAAAATTTAGGTTTTTTCTTGCTAAATAAGGACTTACCATCACATCAATAAAAAATTTTATCAAAATAGATGAAAACATTTCAACATCAGGACAACCAACAAAAAAGCAGTTTAAAAAGATTGCAAAAGAGGGTTTTAATGTTGTTATAAACTTAGCTATGCACAATAAAGGGGCATTAAAAGAGGAAGATAAAATCGTCTCTAAAAATGGCATGGTATATATTCACATCCCAATTACTTGGAAAAATCCCGAGCTTGATAGGCTTTTGCTATTTCTAAAACTATTAGAGAGTTTACAAAAAGAGGATAAGAAAATATTTATACACTGTATCAAAAACTATAGAGTTTCAGTATTTATGTATCACTATAAAAAAAGTGTATTGAAACAAAAAGATGTAAAACTGATAGCTCCTAAAAAGTTTAAACCAAATAGAGTGTGGGCTAAAATATTACAAAAAAAATTATAGCAAAAGAGATTATTTAACACCCCTCAAGTTCCAACAAAAATCTCTTATCATCAAGTCCACTAGCAAAACCGGTAAGTTTTCCGCTCTTGCCGATAACCCTATGGCAGGGGATAATGATAGAGATTAGATTATTTCCATTTGCTCTGCCTATGGCTCTAACAGCTTTTGGATTATTAATAATCTTAGCTTGGTCTAAGTAACTTCTAGTCTCACCATAAGGAATCTTTAAAAGTGCATTCCAAGCCAAAATCTCAAACTCTGTTCCTTCAAAATATATAGGTAGTTTAAAAATTCTTCTTTTTTGTTCAAAATACTCATCTAACTGTTTTTTAGCCTTATCCAAAATGGGGTGTGCTTTTTCAATCATATGAGGTAGTCTTTTTTGTACTTTTTCCCAATTGCCATCAAGTGCTAAAGCTCTTAGACTTTTTGTATCTGTTGCTATATGAATAGACCCAACTAAAGAGTTAATCTTTTGATAATAAAAACTCATGCTACTGCTTTGTTCCAAATGTAGTGTGTAAGATATGCACGATATGGTATCCATGGCTTTTCATCTATCAAATTTTTTTGGATAAAAAGGTCATTTTTAGCAAATGCATCTCTGTCTTTAAAACATCGCATTATAATCATCTCGCTCGTCCATGAACCAATACCTTTTATAGAGAGTAGTTTCTCTCTAGCTTTATCAAAATCATCTTCTAAAAATATATCATCATGATAACTCTTAAGAGCTAAAGAGTTTATCGCAGATGCTTTTATTTTGGTAATACCTAAGTTTTTAAGCTCTGCATCTATAAGTTTTTTAGGTGAGGGAAAAGCATAAATGTTATCTTTTATAGGCGAACCAAACTCTTTTATGAGTTGTTCTAATTTTTTAGTCGCTGCATTAACAGAGATGAGTTGCCCAAGTATGATAGAGACTGCTACTTCAAAAGGGTCATAACAGCCAACTACTCTAACTCCTGTTGGTTTTGGTAAAACTTTTGGGTTGTGATCTGTATCAAAAAGATGTCTGATTTTTTCTAAATCATCACTTATGCACAAAACTTGCAAAGCATCATTGGACCTGCTCATCGTAACTTTTATAACTCTACAGCCATCATCTGTTTTTACATATCGTAAATAACACTCTTCACTAACTTCTTCAATCCCAAAAGCTTCATGCCGTTTTAAAAATGATAAAACAGTTTTAAAGTTGTATGGTTGGTGGATTGGTATTTTGAACTCTCTCATCGATTTATTTTTTCTAATATTATTTCTCTCATATATAAAAACAGAGGTAACCCAAAACCAACACCTATTAGTGTTGCAACAATAGCTATCCAAAAGTATTTTATACCAAGCCCTTTACTCTCAATTATGATAAAAGTTACAATAGCAATACTTACAGCCAAAACATCTAAACCACCTGTTCCTGCGATATCATTAATAAACAGCTCTCCAAAAAATAGACCAAAATCAAAACCATACTCTAAAAGCCAAGGTAGAAAGAGAGAGTAAGGCAGAAGTAAACCTAAGATTGCTAACAATAGATAGATATTTTTTATTGGCATAGAAATCCTTTAAGATTGAGTTGCCAAAGCATAACAATTTTAAAAACATTTGTCATTCACTTAGATTCATTTTTTTGTATTATAATATGAGCCCAAGGAAAAATCTATGAAAATTTTACAACATGCCTTGATGTTACTATTAGAAACAAAAAATTGAAACAAATAAGCATTTTTGGGTGTGGTTGGTTAGGAGAGCCTCTTGCTTTAGAGTTAGAAAAAAGATATATCGTAAAAGGTTCCGTACAATCAATCGCCTCTTATAATAAACTTCGTATCAAGAAAAGATATATGCTAAGTTTAGAAAATATTTCAACATCACCCTCTTTTTTTGATACAGATGTATTGATTATTGCGATTCCTCCAAAAAACTTCTACAAAGAAGCCATAGAGTCTCTTTTAAAAAATATACAAAAAGATACAGATGTGATACTTCTTAGCTCTACATCTATCTACACACAAAAAGAGGGTGATATAAAAGAAGAGGATTCTTACGATATAAAAGATCCATCACCCATGCTTGAAGTTGAGAGATTTTTATCTAAAAACCTTACAAATGTATTGATACTTCGTTTAGGTGGACTTATGGGATACGACAGAGTAGCTGGAAAATATAGTGCTTCAAAAAGCATCTTATATGATAACTATACAAACTATGTTCATAGAGATGATGCTATAAGAGTCATAAAGCATCTTATAGAGTTAAATATAAGCAGAGGTATTTACAATGTAGTTGCACCTCTGCATAGATCAAAAAAAGAGATATATGATCAAAATGCTAAAAAGTTTGGATTTGATAAGACAAATTTTATAAATAAAGAGATCAAAGGAAAAAGAGTTTTATCGCATAAGCTATGTGAGAAGTTGGGATTTGTCTTTTTAAAAAATGATTCAATAAATTTTTGGTAGTGTATTGGAGTTTATGAAAACAAATCTAAACTTTAAAAAGCCTTAGTGTCAAAACTTTTCTCTTCTAAGCTTACTTAAAGTCTGTGGAGCGATCCCTAGATATGAAGCTATATGATATGATTTTCTAACTCTTTTTTTAAATTTTGCATTGTTTTGCCTTCTGGTTGTCTTGATCATAGTTTTTAATTGTAGCTTGTCTTTATAAAAAATGGTAGCTCATTATTTTCTATTATACTTTTAACCCAGATTATGCTTATCTCAAAGAGGACATGAGATGAATGAAAAAGATATAGTGGGACGCTCTATAGCATTAATTGATGATTAAAAGATACTTTGGCAAGAAGGTTTTGGTTATGTAGATAAAAAACAATATAAAAACAACTCCTCACACTAAGCATAAAGTAGACTCTATCACCAATAACCTATTTTTTAGCAATCATGGACAAGACAAACTCTTAAAAATTATCTATAATAATACTATCAAAACTGATAAGGAGAGATGTTGAATAGGCATATTGAAAAAACTCTATACTACATTGAAACACATCTGGATGATGATTTAGATGTAGAGACATTAGCTAGAGTTGCTGGGTACTCTACTTATCATTTTTGTAGAGCCTTCAAAGCAAGCGTTGGCGAGTCAGTGATATCTTATGCAACAAGGCTTAGACTTGAAAAAGCCTCTTTAAAGATGATGAACAACGATAGGTCAATCATCCAGATTGCACTTGAAGCTGGATTTGAAACACCAAATGGTTTTAACAAAGCTTTTAAAAAGATATTTGGAATGACTCCAACAGAGTATAAAAGCAGACAAATTGCTCTGCTTCAAAAATATAAGGATAAGATGATGCAAACACCAAAAATAGTAGATAGAAATGAGGCATTTGTTGTATTTGTGAGAAAAAATGGAGGGTATGAAAAAAGTGCAGATATAGCATGGGAAGAACTTTCAAAAGAGTTAAATGGTTTATGTGAAAAACTAAAAGATAAGAAAAATTGTGCAAGTATAAGCCTTGATATAAAAAATGCAGAATTAATCGGCATCTGCCATGATGATCCATCTGTTACAGCTGAGGAAAATATACGATATGATGCAGCAATTGCTTGGGATAAAAAAGAGATAGATTTTTTAAAAGAGCAAGGTTTTAGTACTAAAGAGATAGTAGGTGAAAAATATGTAACAGTTCTATATAAAGGAGGTTATGAAAAAGCTGTTGATGGTTGGAGTGGAGTATATCAATGGATAGAGCAAAATGAGTATAAATTTAGAGATGCACCACCTTTTGAAAAGTACCTAAATACTCCTCAAGAAGTAAGTGAAGATAAACTCTTAACTGAGATTTATGTACCGATAGAGTAGAAATCAACATACTGATAATCAAACATAGGTAAAAGAGATATTGTATAGTTTGCCTTTGGTTGGAATCTAGTTAAGATTAGAGTATAAATCCTTATTACAACAATATTTAGAATTTTTATTAATTTACTTTACACAGTATAATATATATTGACAAATATCCATATTTATATTATACTGTGTTAAATATTTAAGGATTTAACATGAAAGTATCTCAATCTGCAAAAGAAAAAACAAAACTCAAAATACTCCAGTGTGCTGTGAATCTTATCATCGAAAAAGGTTTTGAAAATGCATCTTTACGAGAGATGGCTAAAAATGCAGGGGTGAGTAACCCAACTATCTATAACTATTTTCCATCTAAAGAGAAACTACTTTATGCTTATGTAGAGCAAAAACATAAAGAGGCTGTAACTATTTTACAAGAGATAGAGGATTTTCACACCTATACACTAAGGGAGCAGCTTCAAACACTTATAGAGACGGAACTTGAACTATACTTAGAAGATAGAGAGTTTATCATACAGGTAGCTGATATGGTTTTTCACTCCTCTGGGCTTAAGATGGGGAAGCTTTATGAAACCAACACACTTTTTATAGAGACAGTGGAAGAGATGTTAAGTATCGCCATAGAAGCCAAAGAGATAGAAAAGCCACCATTTAGGGAGCATTTGCCTAAACTCTTTTGGGACTACTATATCATGGTCATAGCTTACTGGGTGAAAGATGATAGTGAGATGTTTGAAAATACTACACAATTTATCGATCACTCTTTAGGTGTAACTGAAGCACTTTTACACTCTGATATACTCAACAAAACTAGAGATCTTGGAATGTTTTTCTTTAAAACCCACATGCTCTCTAGTTTAGAAAAATTTACTACAAAAAAACAGACACTTACCAAAATAAAACGAAAACTCGGGAATGTACTCAATGGATAAGCAACTACCTGTAAGTAAATTCTCTCGTGGGAAAGTTCTTGGGAAAGCCCTGCTAAAGATAGGAGCAAAAAAAAGCAAACGCTTCATCACCAATGGTAACAAAGAGCAAAATCATGAGGAGATAGCTGATATCATCTTTGATGCATTAGGAGAGCTTAAGGGCATCTCTGTAAAAATAGCACAACAAGTTGCCCTTGGTATGCCGTTTTTACCACCTGCATATTTGGAAAAGATAAGCAAATCATTTAATGCAATTCCTTCTATAAACAGAGCATTAGTACGGAAAATCATCAAAACAGAGCTTGGAGTATATCCACAAGATGCTTTTGATAGTTTTGATATGAGTGCATTTGCAGCTGCTAGTTTAGGGCAAGTTCACAAAGCTTCAAAAGATAATCAACAATTAGCTGTAAAAGTACAATACCCAGGTATTAAAAAAAGTATAGAGTCAGACATGAGTCTCATACATTTTGGACTCAAACGCTTTGCCAAAGGAAAAAATGTTGACCATATCATTACTGAAATAGAAGAGAGACTTTATGAAGAGGTAGATTACATACTAGAAGCACAAAATTGTGACTTTTTCAAAGAAAATATGGACAATAAAAACATTGTTATACCTAAAGTATATCATAAACTTTCAACGGACAAAGTACTCACTACTTCACTTTTAAAAGGAGTAAGTTTTGAAACATATTTAGCAAGTAATCCTACACAAAAACAAAAAGATGCCTATGCACAACTTATCATCGATAGCTTTTTTTACTCACTTTACCACTTCAAACACATTCATGCAGATCCAAATCCAGGGAACTTTTTGTTTATGGAAGATGGTAAATTGGGACTTATAAATTTTGGTTGTGTTAAGAAGGTAGATGATGAGTTTTTGAAACTCTATACAAATTTGCATCTTGCAATCCTTGAAAACCAAGAAGATGAAGCCATTGTAAAACAGTATCAAAAACTTAAAATGATCCCTAAACAGATGAACACCAAAGAGGCTTTAGCATTTTACTGTGAAGTTATTAAACCGCTTGATCGATTATATATCGAACCTATGATTGACAACTCTTATGATTTTAAAGAAAATAGTAACTTCTCCAAGCGTGGCTTTGAGATGGTCTTTGAGGTGCAAAAAAAGCAAACTAACTCTGTACATATGCTCAATGAAACTTTTATATTTCTTGATAGGACACTGCTTGGATACTATGCATTGTTTGAAAAGATGGGTGCAAAGATTAATACTCAGTTTGCAGTAGAGTTGATGAATGAGTTTAAAGAAAAGAGAATATGAGAAATATTAAAGCTGTTAAAATGAGTAAAACTTTATTGATTCGTATCATTCTACCACTAGCATTTTTCCTTTTTATTTTAAGAATTATCTTTTTAGCAGATAGTGCAGATTATAATTTTGCGTTTAAAATGGTAGGGCATATTCCCTATGGAGATAAAATTGCTCATGCTTCACTTTATGGAGTGATGGCATTTTTGCTAAATTTTGGTTTAAATTTTAAATCTATACGCTTCTTTGGTTTTCCTTTGCAACTTGGAGCAATCATCGTTCTTATCTTTGCAGTATTTGAAGAGCTTACACAATACTACATCCCCTCTCGTACTTTTGATTTTGGAGATTTATTGGCTGATGTTGTGGGAATTGTTTTATTTTCATTTTTAAGAACAACAAACTTATAGGTGCAGGTAGTGCTTATCTTTGTGATATCTCTATACACCCTGATATTGCACTTGGCAATTTGAAAGACACTACTTTGAACTTAATATAACTCTTGTCTATAGAAAATTCTCATTATCTAAATATTATTACTTCCTTTTTTTTCTGGATTTAACCCAGCGAATCATCAACCGCCTGACACATAATATGACCTATCAAAATATGCATCTCCTGAATACGAGGTGTATCATCTGATGGAACAATAATATTTACATCACAAAGTCCATTCATACCTCCACCATCACGCCCACTAAGTCCTATAGTTCTGCATCCTAAATTTTTGGCAGCTTTTAATGCATTGTTTACATTTTTTGAGTTTCCGCTTGTTGAGATGCCTATGAGTAAATCACCCTCTTTTGCCAATGATTCTACTTGTCTGTCAAATATTCTATCGTATCCATAGTCATTTCCAATAGCAGTTAATGCTGATGTATCAGTAGTAAGAGCAATACCTGGTAGTCCTCTTCTATCTGTTTTATATCGTCCTGTTAATTCTGCTGCTATGTGTTGTGCATCTGCTGCTGAACCACCATTTCCACAAAGCATTACTTTGTTTCCTTTTGCTAGTGTATCTGTTATAATTACACATGCTGTATAGATATAGTTTTGTATCTCATCTGTACTTTTTTGTGCTGTTTTTAGATGTCTTTGCATCTGGTCATCTATCATTCCCATCATGATTGTTGTGCCTTTTGTATAATTTTTGTTGTACTTTTGCCATCTACAAACTCTACTAGTCTTGTCTCTTTTGCAATATCACTTCCCACTACCTCTTTTCCTTCATAATCCCCACCTTTTACCAATATATCAGGAACTATCTTTTTTATGAGTTTATACGGAGTATCATCACTAAACTCTACCACAAAATCAACAGACTCTAAACCTGCCAAAACAGTTGCACGATCAGATAAACTATTTATTGGACGATTCTCTCCCTTTAGCCTTTTCACAGAGTCATTAGAGTTTAACCCAACTACCAAAATATCCCCATAACTTTTAGCCTCTTCAAGATACTTTACATGACCTGTGTGAAGGATATCAAAACAACCATTTGTAAAAACAATCTTTTTATCTTGAGCATTCAAACAAGATGTTATCTCATCAATAGTTTTTATCTTAGAGCTACTGCTTTGTTTATGCAAACTATGCTCATACAGTGCTATCTCCTCATGCGAAACCGTAGCACTCCCAATCTTACCCACAACAACAGCAGCTGCAGAGTTTGCAAAGTTTGCAGCCTCAAAGATATCTTTTCCAATACTAAGAGCAAACCCAAGAGATGCCAAAACAGTATCTCCCGCACCAGTAACATCATAAACTTCTCTTGCAACTGTGGGGATTTTTGTCATACCTTCTTCAAATATAGCCATACCATCTTCTGAAAGTGTAATCAAAGCATATCTAAGATTTAAATTATTTTTTAATAAAGTTCCAGCTTTTAATAGCTCTTTATCATCTGAAATATCAATATTTGAAGCGATTGAAGCCTCTTTTTTATTTGGAGTGATGAGTGTTGCACCTGTGTATTTTGTATAATCACTCCCTTTGGGATCAACTAAAACTGGTTTTTGTTTTGAATTTGCAAGCTCTATGATTGACTTTGTAAGCCATGGAGTTAATACTCCTTTTGCATAATCAGAGAGTAAAACTGCATCGTAAAAGTCAAGTATGATTTTGACTCTAAGAAGAATCAACTCTTGCGACTCTTTTGAGATATCCTCTTTATCCTCTTTATCAACTCTTACTATCTGTTGTGAGAGAGCTATGATTCTGCTTTTTTTAGTGGTTTTTCTCCCTTTTTGGATTGTTAATCCCTCTTTTCTAACACCTTTTTGCCCAATTCTTTGCCCTATAAATTCACCATTATCATCATCTCCGATAACTGAACATACACCTACATTTGCACCCAAAGAGAGCAAGTTATTTATAACATTTCCAGCTCCGCCCATAAGATATTCTTCTCTTTGTACATCAACAACTTGAACTGGGGCTTCAGGAGAAATACGGTCACATTTTCCCCAAAGGTAGTGATCTATCATCAAATCACCAATGACTAAAATATTTGGTTTTTTATCTAGCATTTAACCTCTTTTTCATAAATATTTTTAATTTCACAAACATAAGCTTTTATACCATCTTCAAGAGTGAAATTTGGCTCAAACTCCAGATACTCTTTTGTCATCAAAATATTGGCTTCAGTATGTGTCTGATACCCGACATAAGGATTTTTAAAATACTCAGTTCCCAAATCTACACCCAACTCACATTGTAAAATATCTGCAATATCTTGAAAACTTCTAGGTTTTGCTGTACCTACATTGTAAACCCCTCTATTTTCAGACACCATAGCTTTTATGTTTGCTTGGATAATATCTTCTATATAAATAAAGTCTCTCAAAATTTTATCAGAATCGTAAAAAAGTCTTGGAGTTTTTCCAGATAGTATCTGAAGTCCTAGTTGTAAAACCATAGAAGCGGTTGTGTTTTTAAAATACTCTCTAGGTCCATAAACATTAAAGTATCTAAGCCCCACGATATGCATCTGTGGATATTTTGACATATATTTATAAGCTATATTATCCATCATAAGTTTAGAAAATCCATAAACATTTTCGGGAGATTCTTTACCTACTGTTTGAGGAGAAGGAGCATTTCCATAGGTTGCTCCACTAGATGCATATACCATAACAGCATCTGCATCTTGTGCAAGATCGAGATAGTTTTTAAAAGCATTTACATTTGTCTCTATCATCAAAGCCTGATTAGCTACAGTTGTATCTGAAATTGCAGCTTGATGAAAAATATAATCAAAATCATAAGCTTTTAATTTCTCTAAAATCTCTTTATCATTTATATCCCCAGCGATTACCTCGCCGTTAAAACCTATCAAGTTTTTAAAGTGTCCAAAGCTTTTTAAGTTACCATTTTCAAAAGTTTTTCCACTTCTAAAAATATCCAAAATTACTATTTTTGCATCTGGATGGTTATCTTGAAAATAAAAAGCTAAGTTACTACCAATAAAACCAGCTCCACCTGTTATAAGAATTGTTTTATCAGCTAATGTTAAATCTGTATATTTCATCTATTTTTTTCCCTATATTAAAATCTTATTATAACTAAAATTTTTATAGATTTGTAACTATTCCTTACATAATAGAAGAAATTAAAGTTAATTTATAGTCATAAGTTTATGTTTAGTTTACTTTGTCGATATAATAGTAAGTAATATTTAATAGGAAAACTAATGAAACGAAATGCTTTTACTATGGTCGAACTTATATTTGTTATCGTCATAATTGGAATACTCTCGTCTGTGGCAATACCAAAATTCACAGGGATCAAAGATCAAGCAAACAAATCAACGGAATTAGCAACCGCATCTTCTATCGGTGTGGCATTAGAGTCAATTCATGGAACTTGGAGTATAAGCGATGGAAATTTTGATTGGAATAATGATGGCGTTGATGATGATATAAGTACAGAGTTAGCATCTAGTGGTTATCCCTTTGATTTGAGCAGAAATGATGATGATATTGGAGCGTTGATCAAGTCTTCAAGTAAAAGTGGATTCACTAAACAGTACACAAATGATTCTGGTAGTACATTTAGAATTTATACAGCAAAAGCATCTAATCCTACTAACGGAACTCAGTTTACTTCACAAAATAGCTCAAAAGACATTGAAGGAAAGCCTGATAAAAATGACTTTTGGATTTATATGGTAGATACAAACTCTTCTAATAAATGTTATGTAGATACAGGTGCAAATAAAAAGAGACAAATTATGAATGGTGATTTCGTTCTAATTGATATAAATGGCACAACAACTATCACTTATGATTCAAGTATTATAATTTGTTCTTAAGTTATAACTTCAGCCATTGACCACATCGGTAAAAAGATGCCAAGTGCCATAATTGTTAAAAAAATTGCAAGTAAAGCTATCATTATAGGCTCAATATAAGTTGAAATATTATCAACTATATCGTTGTATTTCTCACTGAAATAATCATCAACTTTTTCAAGCATCTTGTTTAAAGAGCCACTTGATTCTCCTGCTTTTACCATCTGTATAGTCATGTTTTCAAACTGATTGCTTTCTTCAAAGCCTGAAGTAAGAGTTTTTCCCTCCTCTATTGCACCCTCTATTAACATAAACCTCTCTTTAAGATAGTCATTTTCAACGATATTTACAGCGATTGCCAGTGCATTGATTATAGGAACTCCAGAGTTTGTAAGAGAATTAAAGACAAACATAAATCTTCCAGTCATCGAAAGGCGGGTAATTTTACCGATAAGATATACTTTTAGTATATATTTATCTATCAAATATTTATATTTACCTTTTTGCCGATAGAGTATTATATGAGTCACTATTATGGCAATTATACCCATAAGGAGAGAAAATCCACTCTCTCTAACAAAGCTTTCAATTCCCAAAAGCATCTGTGTTGGAAGAGGAAGCTCGCTATCATACTCTTCAAACATCTCTTTAAATTGAGGTACAACCATCTTGATAACGGCTATAAATGCTATTATCATAACTGTTATAACGATGCCAGGATAACGAAGAGCTTTTTTTAGTTTTTTACGGTTTTGGTGAATTTCATCTAAAATATTTGATAATTTTATGACTGCATTTGAAAGCTCTCCTGTTTGCTCACCAAGAGATATCATAGATACAGAAAGATTCCCAAGTTCATAAGAAAAATCTTCAAATGCATCGGACATACTACTTCCTGATTCAACTTTCAAAGATATCTGCCTAAAAATCTCTCTTATTTGTCTATTATCTGTTGTGTTTACAACCTCCATAAAACATTGGTTTACGGCAATACCTGCATCTAACATAACACCAAGTTGTCTTAGAGATGCGATATAAGGCTCTAATTTTATCTCTTTTTTCAAAGAATTTCTAGCTAAGGATTCTTTAAAATTTTTTATCCGATAAATGATAGGTTCATTGATTTCATTAATAGCTACTAAAACCCCTAAAGCTCTATTTTCAAACTGACTTAGTGCATCCATTTTATGGGCAGATTGGATTATGATTCTGTTTTTTTTTCCACTGATAAGATAATTTATCTCAAAATATTTCATACTTTAACAACTCTTAATACCTCTTCTAGTGAAATGGTTCCATTTAAGGCTTTATCAATTCCATCTATCAGCATAGGTTCATAGCCATATTTAAGAGCTTCTTGAAGAATTTCAAATCTATTTTTCTCTTGAGATATTTTTGTAGAGAGAGCATCATTTATCTGTAAAATTTCGCAAATCATAACTCTTCCTAAATAACCACTAAAGTTACACTTTACACACCCTTTACCATTGTAAAATATATACTTCTCTGGTAAATACTGGGATACTTTTTTTGTAAGTGAGAGATGTGGCTTATGCTCTCTTTTGCAACTTTTACAAATCTTTCTAACTAATCTTTGAGTAACAATACCAACAAGAGAATCAGCTGCCAAATATGGCTGAAGCCCCATTTGAATCATCCTTGTAATCGCACTTGGAGCATCATTTGTATGCAGAGTTGAAAAGACTAAATGACCAGTTAGGGATGCACCAACAGCGGTATTTAGTGTCTCTTCATCTCGAATTTCACCTATCATTATAATATCTGGATCTTGTCTTAGAACCGATCTTAAAACATTATTAAAACTATAATCAATTTTTTCATTGATTTGAATTTGCTGTACAAGCGATAGTTGATATTCGATAGGATCTTCGATAGTGATGATTTTATGTTCAATATCTTTTATATCATTTAGTGCAGCGTATAGAGTTGTTGTTTTTCCACTTCCAGTAGGTCCGGTTACAAATACAATTCCATATGGAGCTTCAAGAAGTGTTTGAAACTTTTTAAGGTTTTTTTCACTCATGCCAAGTTGTTCTAATTTTAAAAGAATTTTTTGTTGATCTAAAATTCTCATAACTATCGATTCACCATAAAGAGTTGGTGCAGTTGAAAGCCTAAAATCATATTGATTACTATTTACAATCATTGAAAACCTACCATCTTGTGATCTTCTTTTTTCAGAGATATCAAGATTTCCTAAGATTTTAATACGAGATGCAAGAGCATTATAAACCTCAATATCCAAGACAAAAACTTCTCTTAAAACTCCATCAACTCTATTTCTTACAGAAACATCAGTATTATTTGGCTCTATATGTATATCACTTGCCCCATTTCTTATAGCACTTTTTATGATTTGTTCTATCAAAAGCATGATAGAGCTTTGTTTATTGTCTAACTTAAACTCTTTTGAATTTATCTCATTTTTAACCTTCTCCATAAGAGTTCTAGCAGTCTCTATAATCTCAAATCTCTCAAAAATATATTTTATATCTGATTTTAAAGAGATATAATACTTTATAGGCTTTGTGACTATATTTCGCTCCAATAACTCCATATATTCATAGTTTAATGGGTCTGAAATTGCAATATGTATAAAATCTTCATCCTCTTTGATAATAATAGAGTCTGTACTTTTTAGCATATTTAGAGAGAAGTTTTTTAATAAAGAGAAGTCGATATTGATATTGTAGAGATCGATAAATTCAAAATCAAGTTGAGATGCAAGTATCTTGGCAAACTCTTTTTCGCTTATAAGCCCTTCATCTACAAAAATTTCACCAAGTTTTTTAGAAAAATTACTCTCCTTTTGAATTAAGAGAGCCTTTGATAGTTGTTCTTGAGTAATCTTTCCTTCATCAATGAGAGCATCACCAATCTTGGCTGTTTTTTGCATCTTGTTACCTTAAAATAAATAGACTATTTTAAAGTATTAAGCAAATCCCGTACCTCTTTTGATTCAGTATGTTTTAGATAAATTGAAAGTGCCTTTGTTGCAACTTTTGTTTTACCTAAAGATGCTTTACTTTTTGCATATATTATCCAAGGAAGGCTCTCTTTTGGATCTTTTTTACTCGCTTTTACTGCCCATATAACAGCTTGTTGATGATTTTTTTCTTCGAAATAAAACTTTGCGATGTTAATTGCAGATTGGTAACTATTTTGCTTTTTATCATCTGTTAATAGATTGTATAGATTTTTTCTTTCACTCACTTTTAATTTAAAAGTATTCTCTTTTTCAGTGGTTTGTGTAGTTCTATTATAGACTTTATTTGGCAACTCTTCTGCTTTTGGAGTTTCAACTTTGACTCTTTGAACTATCTTTTCTTCTGCAATAATTTTACTTGTCTCATTTTTATCATCATTAATTATAGTTTTTTCAACTATTTTGGCGGGAGATTCTGGTGAGGTTTTTTGAAAGCTTTTCATCACAAAATCACTTTTAGTGATTAAGAAAAAACCTCCCCCTACAACAGCCATAAGCCCCATGATGGATAAAAGAACTTTATCTCTTCTGGCACTTCTATATTTTTTGTATTTTTTTACTAATTCACTAAAATTATTATTTAACATCTATTAGTCCTATATCGATTGCTGACATCGTAAGTGTTTTGTAATTAACTTTTTTGAAGCTCTTTCCTAAATCCTCTTTTTCCGCAATATTCATAATTTCAAAAAGTGTTTTGGTAAATTTTTTAGTTGTTCTAAAATTTCTCTTTGCATAAGTATTAATAAACTTTATATGGCTTCTTTTAAACATAGATGCAAGTTCTGAAAGGTTGTTTGAGATAAGCCTATGCTCAATATATCTAGCAACTTCATGGTCTTGCAAAGATTCTATCTCTATAAGTCTTGTTGTTCGTGATTTAAAGTGATCTTTTTGAAGTATATAATGTCCCTCTTTTTTATGCATAGCCAACACAAATTGAAAAATTTTCTGATCACTTAAAATTCTGATAAGCTCTACCTGCTCCTCTGTTAAAAGCTGTGCCTCATCTATAAAAATTGTATACTCAAGATTTGAAAAATTTCTTTTCAAGTGAGAGATTAGAGCTTCAGTTGTATGTACATTTCGCTCAACATTTTTACCAGCAAGACTTAAAAGAATTTCTAAAAATTCTTTATCATCGAAATATGGATGAGTAAAGTATTTTGCAACTTTAACATTTTTAACTTTTTTGGTGATAAAATTCAGTAAAAAACTCTTTCCACTTCCTGGATTACCTAATACAAAAATCAAAGGTGTATCGTGAGCTGTAATCGCATCTACAAGACTTTTTTTAGCATATTCAAATGTCAAAGAATCAAAATATCCACCTAAATCAAAGTCATCGCTAAAGAGTTCTTTTGCTACTGCAAATTGATTCATTTTTCCTCTTTTTAACAGTGTTTCACCCAAAGACTTAGGTCACACTTTTTAGAGAGTAACTTTAGCCTTGGGTTCGTTCACTTTTTTCTATCTCATCAAGGGTTACTTCATTTTCATCGCCCCGAACAAGTTTTGGTGTCATTACTATAATCAATTCACTCTTAGTATTCACTGTTTTACTGCTTTTAAAGGCATTTCCTAAAAGAGGTATACTTCCCAAAATTGGCACCTGAGTAACTTTATTTTGACTTCTATTTTGGATAAGCCCTCCAAGTAATATTTTTTTATTATTTTTTACTTTTACCACAGTTGCCAACTGTTTTATTTTTATATCGGGAGCTAAATTTGGATTTCCATTTTCATCAACATGCTGTTTTGATATCTCACTGATAGTTGGGTTAATTTTTAATATTATAAAATCGTTTTGGGTGATTTCTGGCACTATCGACAAAGTAACTCCTACAAAAGTTGAACCTACTTCAAACTGTGGCTCTTGAATAGCTCCTGCTGCTGTAGTTGTAGTTGTCGTTCCTGTTGTATATTTATAATTTTTCTCTTCGCCTACATTTATGATTGCCGGTTGGTTGTTTAGTGTTAATATCTTTGGATTTGAAACTATATTTACATCACCTTGTGTTTTTAAAAAATCTACAAGAGCTGTGATTGTAAAGTTATATTTTGCAAGATAAGTTGGATCTGCTAAAGTATTAAAAAGTCCTTTTTCCTTATTTCCATCAGCAGTTCCATTTAATGTAGCTTCAAACTTGCTCCAATCTATACCTACAGTTTGATCGCTATCATAAGTCACCTCTATAATCTTTGCATCTATAAGAATCTGTTTATGCAGTCTTGAAATGATAGTATTTATATACTCTTCTATTCTGTCTAGCTGTTTTTTTGTTCCTGTTACTGTAACAAGTCCTGCATCTTGATTTACGATAGTTTTATCAGAACTATATGCATTTTTATCTCTATATAAAACGGTTTGTAACTCATCTTTTAGTTCATCCCAAAAGCTAAACTTACTAGTAAAACTAAGAGAAGTCGAACCATCTCCACCATCACTTGAACCCGTTTGAATTGTTTTACTTGTCGTGCTACTTCTATCTGTAAAACTAACATAATCTATAAAAAATGTTTTTGTTTGCAAATATGATATTTTTAAAACATTTCTATCTGTTAATTCATAAAAAAGATTATTTTCACTCAAAAGCAGATTCAAAATATTTTCAAGATTTGAATCATTGACATTTATATAGCTGATATTTTTTTCTACCCTTTTTTTAGCTTCATCATCTGTAAATATAATACTCATTCTACACTCTGATGATAAACTTTCCAATACATTTAAAATTGTTCCAGGAGCACTTTTTGTACTGTTTACCTTAAAAGAGAAGTATTTACTTTGACAAGCAGCATGTAAGTTTAAACCAAATGCTAAAAGGATAATGAGCATTAATTTTTTCACATCTACTGCCTCTGTTGAATTTTTAAAACCATCTTTGATTGTGGAAGTTTTAATCTCATATATCTATTATTTTTCTTTAAAACTACAATATCTTGATATATCTTCTTGATGACATAATCGGCAAATTTATCATTAACTTTATACCATTTGCCATTTATAAATGCATTTTTATTAAAGATCATACTTAAAATTGGTTTTTTTGGTATATCTTTAATGATTTTGTTCTTTTTTTCACTATTTTTAACTTTTATTACTTTGGTTGTACTAAAAGGATCATAATCTATTTTGATATCTGATATCTTCTTATTTTTACTTTGATTTATAACCTCTTGAAGAGTTTTTTCTATACTTGATACTAGTTTATCATCACAAATCAGAAGCGAAATAACAGAGGTAAGCAGTAAAATAGTTTTCATATATTGACCCCATATATAGTGAAATTTATATGAAAATCGATATTCTCTGAATTTTCACTCTTTTGCATCTTGATATTTTTTATATCTACTAAAAATTGTTGATTTTCTATAAAGTTTAAATATTTCATAGTGTCACTAAATTTTGCATTTCCTATAATCTCAACATATTTCTTCGGAACTATGCTCTTTGTTTTATCTAGGTTTTTAGAATTACTGTTTTTGATATGTTTTATATCTATATTTAAATTTAATGACTTTTTTAGTATCTCATCTAGTGTTAGAGTCCACTCTTTTTCACTAAACTCAGAAATTTCCAAATTTGTAAGCTTCGCATATAAAAAATTTAATGAATCAAAATCTTGCTCATTTTTCTCTTTGAGAGTTAAAACCTCATTTTTTATCTGTAATATCTGTCTTTTAACTGTTTTTGGTGATTTTCTTTTTATATTTGCTTGTAATTTACTATTTTGGTCTTCAAGATTTATAATCTCATCCTCCTGTAAAGGTAGTAGATAAACAAATGATACCCCAAAAGCAACTATCATAGGCATAAGATATATCAATACTTTATGTGAAAATTTAAGCTTTTTTAAATACTCTTCAAACTGCTTCATATCTATCTCTTCACCGTAATAATACTTTTGTATCTATCATCACTTGATGTAATCTCACCAGAGATAACACTATTAAAACCAGCATTTAATAAATCCTTCATAAAAAGTGCTATCGAATCTCTTCTATTTTCTTGTGAAAAAAGCTCTAAATCCAATACATGTGCATCTGATTGAGTTATCTTATCAATAGACAATTTATGAGCTTTTAAAGCCCTGTTTATCTCTAAAAACATTGCTGTATATTGTGTATCTTTTGACTGTAGTGATAAAAGTGTATCTGCAATTGATTGAAGTTTTTGAAGTTTTTTCAAATCTTCTTGTTGCTTTGACTTTAAAAGAGCTAATTTACTTTTAAGTGCTTTAAACTCTACTTTAAGCTTTTTAGAACTTTTACTGATACTTTGCTCTCTTATTTTTAAAGCTTCATTTTCAATAGTTTTAGCACCTATTTTTTCATTTAGATAAATTGGATAGATGCAAGATAATATGATACTAGCAGCTACAACAAAAGTAAATTTTCCAACTTCACTTTTATGAAATGGTGCTTTTTTCTCAAATATTGTGAGATTATGTCTATTGTCATTTTGTGATATTTTATCTTTTATGTAAGATTGGCTTATAGCATCTAGCACATCTAAAGTTTCAGATTTTAAAAAGTTTAGTGTCAAAACTTTGGCATCTTCTATATAATTTTCAATTAGAGGATTTATAAGCTCTATCGGCTTACCGCTAGAGCTTATAAAGATTCTATCAATTTGAGAAAAATTATATACATTTCGGTGATGCAAACTTAAATTTTTTATCTTAGAAAAGAGTTCTCCAAATGTTTCAAATAGATACTCATAAAGCTCTTGCTCTAAAAGGTCATATTTACTCTTGTCTAACCCTTTTTGACTAATTATAACTTCTAACTCTTCACAAGTTAAAACAATATCTCTTGCATTTAAATCTTCTACCATTTTGACTAGAGGATTTAACCTTTTTGAAGAGATATAACGACCATCTTGGAAAGAGGTAGTAAATGCTTCATCTCTTGAGATATAGATAAATATATCATTTTTAGGCATTAATATTTTATTTGTATAGAGAGTTTCAAATGATAAAAAGGGGAGTGCAAGAAAATCAATATGTTTTGTAAACTTTAGATGTTTTTGATACTTTTCTAAAATCAAATTTTTATCTATAGCAAATGCCTCTATAAGCATCTGGTTTTCAAGCTCTACATCTTTTTGAACATATGTTATCTTATACTCTTTTGTTGGGTCTAAACCAATATCTTGATACATCTTAAGTTCAATTTTGAGAAGCAACTCTTCATGGGAGAGGTTATTAGATATTTTAAGACTGTGAGAGATAACATCGCCATAAAGGAGTCTAGCCCCTACTGGATCTTTTCTGTTTTTAAAGTTTGCATTGTTATTTTGTAAGTTTAGATAATTAATCATTTTTTACATCTCTATTTCAACATAACATGACCACTATAAGGCATGATATTTACCGTTTTTATTTTATTTTTATAGGTTATATTTAACTCTATCGGCATTTTTACGAAAATATTTAATTTATAAGGTCGTCCTAGATTGTCAAAGCAGATATTTGGTTCATCTATTGATAGAATGGTTTTAGAGCTAATTTGGTATGGATTTGAATTTGTACTATTAAATTCTAGTGAATTTATAGAGGTTTTATCAATATTTATGCAAGTTTTATCATCTATAAAAGTATTGGTTTTATAGTCAAAGTTATCATATGAGAGTGATTGCATCTGTTTTTGTTTTATCTTGCTTATGATAAAGTTGATATCATTAGTGTGTCTATTATCAGGCATATTCATATTTATAGATGCTCCTAAAATACCCAATATTATAATTATAAAAATCAACTCAATCATAGAAAATGCTCTTCTCATAATCTTTGCAAACTCCTTTTTGAAACTCTTATCTTTCGACTATTTTTAGGATGCGAACTATTTGTTTCAACAACAATATCCAAACTTATCATTCCATTTGATGCCTCTGTATCAAGATTTATGCCAAAAATATAATAATCTGTGATATTGATATCTGCAATAAATCTTTTATCATCAGAAACAACCCTAATATCATTTATAAATCCACTAGCATTATAATCATGCGAACTAATCCCAAGTAAAGTCAATTCAATAGCACTCTGCATAAAAAGTAAAGCCTGCTCTTTGACATACAAATCTTCAGTCTGCTTGGTAGTAATAGAAGCATACTTCATAGAGATAGATAATATACCAGAGAGAATAAGCATAAAAAAGATAACTTGAATCATCCCAAAACCACCCCTTTTCAAAACACAACCTTTTGTTTTGAAATTTGGATATTTAAGTTTTTACCTCTTTTTCGTATCTCTCTCTCAAGTGTAAGGTTAAACTGTAAATTTCCATTTACAAAATCTATTTCAAAACCTTTTGCTTCATTTGAAAGAACTGTTACACGCCCATCTTGACAAAATGTCTCACCTCTCCATGGATAATAGTCATAAAAAAATAGTAATGTTTTATCAGTTGCAATGATATTTGAATCAACTAAACAAGTTGCATTTATATCTTCATACTTTGTGATGGCATATGCACTCTTTAAGAGATAATATTTTTCATAAATTATCGATGGTTTGCTAGTTAGTATTATTTCACTCCCTGTTGAGGTTTCATTGATATCATAGATAAGATTTCTTCCATTTCCATACCACCCAAAAGAGTCATTAAAATCAACTCCATAAACAATACCCTCATCATATGCACCTGAAAACATAAGAGCTGTACTATTTATATCTTGAATTTGTGTATCTGGAGAATAGGTCATATTTGCATCTTTGTCTGATTTTACAAAATCTATAAAGGAGCTATATTTTTTAGCTCTATAACTCTCAAAATCAGTTCCTATCCACTCTACAACTTCATACTCTTTACCTAAATTGTAAATCGACTCAAAACTACCATCTGAGGGTTTAAAACCGATAACAGTTGCAGGAACTCTATGGTATAAAAGTGCTGAAATCTGATTTGATATAAGAGTCGTATCAAATGAGAGCTCACTTATCGCTTTTGATTTTGCACTTTTTGTATAAAGATGAGAAAGCGAGATATAAGTACCACCTGAAAGTATCCCCATAATAACGATAGTCATAATTAACTCCACCATAGTAAAAGCTCTTTTCACTACCAAGCCTCACTATTTAAAGTAATTTGCCCGATATTGGTTGAGTAGTAAGAAAAACTAGAGATATTTTTATCTTTATAAGAGATTGTTGCTTTAAATTTTTTGATATTTGATGTGTTTGAGCGAGTAGAGTTATCTAAAACAATTGTCATCATATCTCCATCTGTTGTGAAAATTGCGTCATTTAAATATCTTACCTCTGTATAAATTTTATATTTTATTTTTGAGCTAAAATTTACATCTATTTTCTCACCATCAAAGTCATCTATGTCATTAAAAAAAAGATAATTACTCTCCCCATCGCTTCCAATACTAGATGCGTAAAAACTCTCTTTACAGTTTCTTGAATTTGAACCCAAAAAACCACCAACTCTTAAAAATGTAGTTGTATTGCACTCAATAGAGTTATCAGATGTTGTTAAGATAGAGAGTGTTTGGCTACTATTCTCATCCCAAGAGAGCAAAGACGCGATATTTGTAAGAGAGATAGCATTAAAAAGTGCATCTTGTTTTATCGCAAATGTATCACTTTTATTGGTAACAAAAATGATTTTTGGAATAACAGCAAAGATTCCTGCCATAATAACAATAGTAAAAATCAACTCTATTAAGTTAAATGCATTTCTCATAATTAGATATTATAGCAGATACTATTCCATCATTTATGATATAGTAGAATAGAGAAATATGCAAAACTAAATTCTTTTTAAGGAGAATAGGTAGATAAGTCCCCCATCCAGATATGCCTTTATCTTATCGTTAAAATATGAAATTATATCTGGACGGGTACTTACAATTATTAGTATAAATTTGTTAAGACATTGGCACAATAATAGATTTCCTGCAGAAGATTTAAACTTATAAAATATTTAAGCAAATATTCTATATAATAAAAATTATATAGAATAAATAAACTAAGGATTCACTATGCATCAAAAATATTTCAAATACTCTTTTGCCACCTTATTGGCAATTTCTCTTTTTTCAGGTTGTGGTAGTGATTCTACTGGCAAAACTCCTGACGACACAACACCGGATTTTACAACAACTCCAACTTCTAAAAGTTTGGTTGAAGGTGAGTTGGCAGTTATGACGGTATCAGCAACAAATGCTACCTCTTATAGTATTAGTGGTGGTGCAGATAGTGCTAAATTTAATATAGATGAGAATAGTGGAGCCATTACTTTTATGACTGCACCAGATTTTGAAAACCCAACTGATGTAGATACAGATAATACTTATGAAGTGATTGTAACCGCTACAAGTAGTGGCGGTGAGAGTAAGACTCATACTATAATTATTACCATAACCAATGATGTTAGTGATGATATAGATGAAATAAATCCAGTATTTACTTCATCTACTAGTAAAAATATACAAGAGAATGGATCACTTAATTTTATAGTTAAAGCTACGGATGATAGTACACCTATTACATATGCTCTTGAGAATAGTCAAGATCAAAATAGGTTTGAAATAAATGCAACTAGTGGGGTTTTGGTATTTGCTCATTTTACGCCTGATTTTGAAGATAAATCTGATGTAAATGGTGATAATATTTATAATATAACTGTTAGTGCTACTGATGCACAAAATAACAAAGAGACTCAAAATATTTCTATAACAATTACTGATGACAATACAGATGCTGGTGCTGCAACTAAAAGAGTATTAAAAACAGGTTCTGATGACGGTGTTATTGCAGGGTTGCCATTTGGTGATGATAGAGAAACAACAGTTGCTAATAGTGAAGTTACAATTGATGGATTGACTTGGAAAGATGATGAAGATGTGCTGGTTAATAGAAATTTTGATAATGCTGAGTCTTACTGTGATGGAAGTGGTGGAGGTTGGAGATTGCCAACAAGACGAGAACTTTTCAAAATTGTAAATTATAGTAAAGATGGTAGTGGTGCTAATCCAATGATAGATAACGCATTTACACAAAAAAATAATGGATATTTTTGGACTTCGCAGCAATTAACACTATTTGGTCATCTTGGAAATGAGAACAATCAAAGTTTTGCTATATCTTTTAGAAATGGGGTTGATTTTGCCATTTTAAAAACACAAGAAGATGGACATCATGCAAGGTGTGTTAAGGGGGATGTTATACCTGATGGAGATTTTTCACTGAGTAGTGATAATTCAATTATCTCAGATAGTAGTACAAATTTACAATGGTCTAATGATACTGAGGGTGTAAATCAAGTATTATCTTGGTTTGATGCAAAACTTAGATGTAAAAATCTTGTTCTTGGAGAAAAAAGTGATTGGAGACTTCCAAATATTAATGAGCTTCATACTATTAAACCAGATCATGACAATCATTTTACTTTTGGTGGTGATAATGTGGAAATACATAATGTTACTGGTCCTTACTGGTCATCAACAGAGGATAATAATTTATCAAAAGCAAAGTATATAGAAAACCGATCGCATTTTGATTATCGTGATGCCGATCCTGAAATTGATGCAAGAGATACTTTAAAAGATGTCACTATATCAAAGGAAAATAATGAGTCGGTTAGAAGTAGATGTGTAAGAGGTGGGCATTTATAACTTTCACAGAGAGTTTGGTGAAGCTGAAACCACTAGAACTCTCTTAACTATACTGGATTTATCTAATTTTGTATAATGCACTGATTGTGACATTGGTATTAAGTGTTATTTCTATTGTTTGGCTTGTTTGTCCGTTATTCCATCTAGTAAATTCATATCCTGCATTTGGTACAGCTTTTATAGTTACTTTTGCATTATTGAAATAATCCTCACTAAATATATCTGTAAGTTTTATATTATCTAGATATATTGTACCATTTTGTGTTGTTTGGATGGTTAGGGTATTGCTACCGTTTACATTTAACCTTTGAGATATAAAACCCATTATGTATGATGGACGCTTATTAGCAAATCTATAAAGATAGCCGATATACTCTTCCCATTCACTAAAACTTTTTTGCCCCCATTTTTCATAGTGTCTTTGCATTTGAGGTGCTATTTCATTTTTATATTGAGTAATGTAACTATCAATTCTCTCTTTATTAAATGTAGTATATAAATGAGATGTAAATCTGCCGACAAATTTATTTTTAAATTCATCATTTTCTATTAAGTTTCTGAATAACAGCGTTGACCAAGGAGGATTGTCTGCACTTAAACTATTATCATCCAGTGCTGAATCAATAGAGTTATGAGTGTAGCCCCCAAAACTATAATCTGTATCAAAAAGTATCCATCTCCATTTTCCATGATTGTTACGCTCCCTCCAGTACTTTATATTGTTACCTGGCCAATCATTATTTCCTATATAGATTTGAGTACATAGATAGTTTAAATACTCACTTAAATCAATTTGTTTAATAGCTTGCTCATAATTTACTTGAATTGAAAGGTCATTATTTTCCACAAACTTAAGTAGATTTGTATATATTTTCGAATCTCCCTTAGTTGCTATAGCAGTAGCTTTCATTGGATTTTTTAGCATATCAATATTATCTGCATCAATACCATGATTTGCTTCTATATAATCTCCATTCGCTTTTTCACGAATATTATGAATTCCCCAGTACTCTCCATTTAAAAACATTATAGTTGGATGATAAGATAGACGATCAATATCCATATTATCTTTTATTAAGTCATGAATCATCCCATCTTTCATCATAGTACGCTGCCACTCATTTCCTCCATTTCTTAGAACAAAACTTTTTATTTTAGTGATAAATGGTTTATCAGAAAATAGTTTGTATTTAATCGATTTTGGACCATATTTATCTTTAGCAAAAATAGCAAGTGATTTTTGTGCATAAACCCTGCTACCTCCTCCATAAATTCTTACACCAATATTTTCAGAAAATTTGGATTCACCATTTTTGATATATTCAATACTTGCAGGACGCATCCAATCGTGTTTAAAGTTTATATGATTTCCTTCTGTGTAGATACCGATATCATCATCATACAAATATTTATCATCAATAGCCAAAGAGACAACAGGCAGAGTAATATTTTCATTAATCAAATATGTTCTATTTTTAATTGAACTTAAAAATTTTCCATTTTCTAAAGCTCTAGCTCTTATTACTGTTGTTTTGTTGATTGAAATTGGCTGTGTGTATTTAGTAGAATTTTTTGTCGGTATTGAACCGTTTGTTGTATAGTAAATAGCACCTTGTTTTTTTTGTGTTAATTCTATGGTTTGAGTACCATCATAAAATCCACTTTGCAGTGAAAAATCTGGTTTTTTAGAACTCCAAAGCTCCCCATGTGCTATGCCATTAGCATTTGCTGGTGTTGGCTTCATATAATATATTTTATCATTTATCTTACTACAAGAGACATCACTCCTTTGTTTATCAAATTCAACACTATCAACTATATTTCCATTTAAATCTGAAAGAGTTACTATTTCACCATCAGCACTTAAACTAAAATTAGTGTGTAATCCAGTATCTTCTTTATCTGCCCAAATCAATAAATAATCTTTTGAACCTATCATTGTGCCACTTGGAATTTTCCATTTTCTTGAATTGTTTACATCATCACTTAGATAATATCCTCCAATATCTTTTGCACTATTATCATTGTTATAGAGTTCAATCCAATCTGAAAACTGTTTAAACTTTGGATCAAGTTCAGAATATGTATTTGCGGTTAATATTTCATTTATAGTTAGTCCTGCTCGAGGTTGCGGGGATGTAATGATATCTTGTATCATAATCTTTCTAGTTACAATAACACTGTTGCCATCTTTGTCTGAAACTTGATAAGTTATGGTATATTCACCTGGTGTGTTAAAGTTAATATTTGAGGTTGTTTGTATAGATGTGGATATATCTCCATCTATACTATCGGTTGCAATTGCACCAGAATCTTGATAAGTGTCACCAACACTAAGAAAAACTTTTTTATCCCCTAATATAGTAATTTCTGGTGATATTTTATCTTTTATTGTTGATTGTGTTTGGTTGCCATCTGTTGGTTGTGTTTGGTTGTCATCTATTATTTGAATTTGATTGTCATCAGTTGGCTGTGTTTGATTACCTCCTTCACAGCCACTTAATAAAAGTAGTAAAGTAAAGAAAATAGCTTTGAAATAATAGTATAAATTTATTTGTATTTTCATTACTGCCTCTATTTTTAATTATCAGTTCCAGGTGTGCCATGATTATTATCTGCAATCCAATTATCAGGCAGAGTATTATCACTTTGTGGATTTACTAAAGAGAGTGTTTTTCCATTTGCATCTGCATTTGGCCAACTTTGATTGTATGTAACGCTATCTATTAAAGTACCTTCAGAGTTGTATAGTCTCACGGTATCACCATCTCTACCTAAACCAAACTGAAAATCACCCAAAACATTTGTTATATTTGTATAGTATACTTGAAAAGTTGCTCTATCTTGGGAAATTATGAGATAACTATTTTGAGTAAGTGTTGTATTATTTGGGATGATAAATGAACTATTATCATTATTGTCTTTAATTTCCCATCCAGATAAACTTATGGAAGTATCTCCATAATTATATAATTCTAACCAATCTTTTGTATCAAAATCAGAAGATGATTTATAATTAATCTCATTTATGACAATACTTGGCATAGGCACTACCTCAAACACTGCTCCAATAGTTGTATCTGAATTTATGGTTAAACTAATTTCAGATGTACTGCTTGTATTGTCTCCCGTCCATCTACTAAATTTGTATCCTATATTTGCTACAGCTTTTATAGTTACTTTTGCATTATTAAAATAATGTCCGCTAAATGTATCATCAAGTTTGATGTCATCTAGGTAAATTGTCCCATTTTGGTTTTTTTGAATCTCTAATATGTTGTTCCCAGATACACCAAATTGTGAAGCCAAATGTCCTCTCATAATGTCTTGTCTCTCTTGTGCAAAACCATAGAGTGAAGATAAGGAACTATCAAAATTTGTAACGGGATTATCTTCTGGCCATTTAGCAAAATGTCTTTGAATTTCTGGTTTAAGTTGATTAGCAAGCTTGTCAATAATACCTTCAATTCTTGATGGTTGAAAAGTTGTATATAAATGAGAAGTAAATTTGCTAATAAATTCATTTTGAATTTTACTATTATCTAATAAGCTTCTTTGAAAATAAGTTGACCATGCTGGATTTATATAACCTATTCCATCTAATGCCAACGAAAATACAAATGGGTTATCTCTTACATCCCAAAAAGCACTATCTAAATCATATAACATCCACCTCCATTTTGAATCCTCTTTTTGCTCTTTCCAAAATTTTATATTTCTAATAGCCCAATCTGTATTATTTACAAAATTTTGTGTAATAATATAATTTAGATAATTTTTCAAATCAATTTTTGAAGAAATATGTTCATAGAATGTATCAGTAGATGCAGATGAGCTATTGTCTTTTATGTATTGGATAAGTTGAGTATATTCTGTAGCTGTACCAGATGTTGCTCTGTACACTGTTTCACTATAAGGAGTAATTATATTAATAGCATCTGGGTCTACATTGTGGTGTGCTTCTAAATAAGCCTCATTTAATTTCTCTCGAACATTCAGTATACCCCAATATTGTCCATTGATAAATACAACTGTAGGATGATAAGATTGATAATCTAAATCCATAACATCCTTGATAATAGTTTGTGAAAGCCCATCTCTTAAGTTAGTTCGCTCATCAGATCTTCGTAGTGTAAAACTTTTTATCTTTTTAATATTCCTATCTGGAAAGAGTTTGTAATTTATAGATTTTGAACCATATTTATCTTTTGCAAAAATAGCAAGTGATTTTTGCTCTCTTTTTCTACTTCCATCACCATATATTCTAAGACCTACATTTTCAGAGAATTTAGATTTACCGTCTTTAAAATATTCAATACTTGCAGGACGCATCCAGTTACGAAAATAATTTGCACTATCCCAATCATCATCCTCTTCAGGTGTAGGGTGTGGATTACCATTTTCATCCGTACCTACTGTGTAAATTCCAGTTTTTTCATCATACAAATATTTATCATCAATAGCCAAAGAGACAACAGGCAGAGTAATATTTTCATTAATCAAATATGTTCTATTTTTAATTGAACTTAAAAATTTTCCATTTTCTAAAGCTCTAGCTCTTATTACTGTTGTTTTGTTGATTGAAATTGGCTGTGTGTATTTAGTAGAATTTTTTGTCGGTATTGAACCGTTTGTTGTATAGTAAATAGCACCTTGTTTTTTTTGTGTTAATTCTATGGTTTGAGTACCATCATAAAATCCACTTTGCAGTGAAAAATCTGGTTTTTTAGAACTCCAAAGCTCCCCATGTGCTATGCCATTAGCATTTGCTGGTGTTGGCTTCATATAATATATTTTATCATTTATCTTACTACAAGAGACATCACTCCTTTGTTTATCAAATTCAACACTATCAACTATATTTCCATTTAAATCTGAAAGAGTTACTATTTCACCATCAGCACTTAAACTAAAATTAGTGTGTAATCCAGTATCTTCTTTATCTGCCCAAATCAATAAATAATCTTTTGAACCTATCATTGTGCCACTTGGAATTTTCCATTTTCTTGAATTGTTTACATCATCACTTAGATAATATCCTCCAATATCTTTTGCACTATTATCATTGTTATAGAGTTCAATCCAATCTGAAAACTGTTTAAACTTTGGATCAAGTTCAGAATATGTATTTGCGGTTAATATTTCATTTATAGTTAGTCCTGCTCGAGGTTGCGGGGATGTAATGATATCTTGTATCATAATCTTTCTAGTTACAATAACACTGTTGCCATCTTTGTCTGAAACTTGATAAGTTATGGTATATTCACCTGGTGTGTTAAAGTTAATATTTGAGGTTGTTTGTATAGATGTGGATATATCTCCATCTATACTATCGGTTGCAATTGCACCAGGATCTTGATAAGTGTCACCAACACTAAGAAAAACTTTTTTATCCCCTAATATAGTAATTTCTGGTGATATTTTATCTTTTATTGTTGATTGTGTTTGGTTGCCATCTGTTGGTTGTGTTTGGTTGTTATCTGTTCGTTGTGTTTGGTTGCTTCCTCCACACCCACTTAGTAAAAGTAGTAAAGTAAAGAGAGTTATCTTAACATAATGGTGTAAGTTAAGTTCAGTTTTCATATTGTATTTTTCCTTTTTATTGGCTATTTACTTCATTTGGTGTTGGTGTTGCTTTAGTAAAGTTATTGTCACCTTGTTTTGATAAAGATTGACCATTTTTTAGACTGCCATAATCTATAAAATCAATAATAAAGTCACTATCATTATAAAGTACAACAGAATCTCCTTTATTGCTTAATTTAAAGTCTGTGCGAAGTTGGGTTGTTGAGTTGTTATTATCAGCCCATATGATCAAATATCCATTTGCACCTATTGTTGTACCATTTGGTATTACCCAATTTGAGTTTTCAAGCTTCTTTGAATCACTTAATCGGTATCCGTCTAAAACAACTGGAGTTGCTGCAGTATTATATAATTCTATCCAGTCATCTTTTTCATATATTTGCATACTTGTGTTATTGTTATCTGCAAACAGCTCATTGATAACAACATCATGTGCCGGTGCAATTACATAAGTAACACTTTTTTCTTTGCTAATTAACTTGGTACTTCCCTGCTCTTTAGCAATAGATTTTAGTGTTGTTTTGTTTTCGTTAATCGATATGGGGCTTATATACTTCATAGAGTTTTGGGTCGCATCACTTCCATCTAGTGTATAATATATATCCGCACCATTTCCAGCAGTAATTGTTACACTAAATGCAACTGAATAAACACCTTCTGATATTGAAAAACTTGGTTTTTGTGATACAGTCACTGATGCTGAATCATTTGCCCTTCCAGGAGTTGGTGTAATTGCTAGAGTGAAGGTATCGTCAGCTCCTCTTGCAATAGATATGTCAGACTCTGTCGTTTTATGATCTTTTAATTTCACTTGATTTATCAAAGCACCGGCTGAGTCAAAAAGGGTAACACTTTCATCATTCGATTTGATTTTAAAGTTAGTATGTAAAGCAGTAGGATTTGGATTTAAAGTCTCATTAAAATCATCAGCCCATATTAGCAAATATGCACCTGCTGCAATTTTTGTATCATTTGGAAAATTCCATTTTATCTCTTTGCTAGTATCACTTAATCCATAGCCGCTAATATCCAACTCTTCTGTAGATATATTTTGTACTTCAATCCAATCACTAAAGAGATTTAAATCTGGATCTGTATTGGTACTATTGTTTTCTGCTAAAATTTCACTAATAACCAGTTTTGAACCCTCTATAGGAGCAGGATCAGGGGTATCTCCACTTCCGCCTCCACAACCTGATAAAAACAGAAGTAGTGATGCTGAGAATGATATAATACTATTTGTAATTTTCATGCCTATAACCTCAATATTAAAATATTTTTACTTTGAATTTCCAATATACTTAAATAAATATAAAAAAATGCTTTAATCTAAAAAAATTTATATTTTACTATTTTTCCTTCATTTTTATCATCGATTGCAAAGTATATATACCTGTCATTGTCAAAAGCTACACCTTCTAATGAAACATCAACAAGTACTTTATTTATCTCTTTTATAGGTTGTTCATCTAACACTTTATCACTTATAATGTCATATTTAATCAATAAGTCATCAGTATCACTAACCAGATATAGTAGGTTATTATAAAATGTCATCCCAGAGATATTTATATAGCCTATATCAATTACCTCTTCAATAGAAGCTTTGTTGCTAGTTACTGAGTCAAGTTTAATTAAAACTGAAGGGTCAGATTCAGATGCAATCAACTTAACAAAAGATTGATTAGATGCATAAACTTGACCATTATATATAGAGATGCCTTCTAATCCTTCACCTCCATTTGCTAAGATATCTCTACCATCACTATCTTGCCTTTTTATATTAACCTCTCTTAAATAGTCTAAAGTTCTATTTAGAACCAATATATTATCTACACCTTCTATTGCGATATAGAGTAAATCTCTCTGGTCATCGTAAGTAATACCTTCAAAATCATTATTTTTTCTCCATCTAAAATCTTTTTTATTCAATTCTAAACCATTTTTATCAATTTCATATACAAAACCATTGTCACCAACAACAAAAAGTGTATCAGTTTTAGCTACATAGCATATGCCAGAGGCTTCTTTTATTGATACAATTGTTCCAATTTTTTCAATTTTTTCAATTTTTTTGCTATTTTCACTTCCACAGCCAAGTAGAAATATAAATATTATTAAACTAAAAATTTTATACAAGTTATTCCTTTTATTTATGTATTACAATATAGGTTTAATATAAAGTTTAATACAATATATTAAATATAAAAATTAAACTTATTTTATAGTATACCACTATAAAACATAATTAAAGGAAAATCAATTGTTAGATTTTATGACACTTCAAACAACAACTGGAAATATTACAATAATATCTTTGGTGTATTCATCTTTATTGGCATTTGTATTATCCACACTTATTGCTATTACATATGAAAAGACATATAGAGCACTTTCTTACTCTCGAAATTATGTTCAAACATTGATTTTGATTTCAATAGTCGCTTCAACTGTTATGCAGGCAGTTGGTGATAATCTAGCTAGGGGGCTTGGTATAATGGCGGCTATGGCAGTGATTCGATTTCGTACAAATTTCAAAGATTCTCGTGACATTGTTTTTGTTTTTGCTTCTTTAGCAGTTGGTGTATCATGTGGTGTAAATGGCTATAGTATTGCAATAGTAGGAACAGCTATGTTTATCATAGCTGCTTTTATATTGTATGTATCTCCTTTTGGAGAGAGTAGCTTTTTTGATGGAATGCTTCGTTTTAGTCTTGAAAATGAGTCTGATAATAAAGAGGCTTTGGAGAAGTGTATGCGGAAATCTTGTAGAACATTTGCTTTAATTACTCTTCGAGATATGGCACAAGGTAATCGAATTGATTATGCTTATCAGGTTAAGTTAAAAAAAGGTGCTCGTCATGATGATTTTGTAGAATCATTAAACAAAATTCCCTCAATAAAAGGGATACATTTTATGATGCAAGAAGCGACGGTAGAGTTATGAAAACAGGTAAATGGATACTTTGGGCAGCATGGATTGGTGCTATTTTGTTACTTGTTTTTATTACAGTTTTTAATCAAGCAAAGGTAGATAAATTTATTGGACTTACTTCAAATAAAGAGCAAAAGATAAATTTTCCATACGCAGTACAGATAGTTAAAACGCATGTTTTACCGGGTGAAGAAGTAAAAAAAGGTGATTTACTTATAGAACTATTTAGATCTAATTTATCTGCTAAAGTAAGTATTGTAAATTCTAAAATAAGTGAATCACAAGCTAAAAAATTAATTAAAGTTAATGATATTAATGGAGAGCTTCAAATACTTGATATAAAATATAAAATTGCAATAGAAAAACTCAATATGCAAATCAAGCAGAGCAGATTAAAATTAAATGAGAATAAAAAGTTACTTCAGTCAATTATAGATATAGATAGAAATTCTTTTGCAACTTTAGAATACAAAATAAAATCATTAAAAAAAGATAAGCAATCAAAACAAATAGTATATGAGAGTCATAAAAAACAATTAATGCAAAAATTAGAACATGTTAATACACCTTTTGAAGCACAAATACATAAGCTTTTAGAAGAGAAAAAGATTTTGAGTGAAAAAGAGGAGAAATTAATAGTTTATTCTCCAATTGATGGTGAAATAGGTTCGATGAACTATAATAGAAATGCCACAATAAAAGCATATGACACTCTTTTGACAATTCATTCTGTTTACCCGAAGTTTGCAACTGGCTATATCCATGAAGATATTATCAATGATCTCAAAGTTGGACAAAAGGTTGAAGTATTTGCTTTTAATAAAACAAATAGTAGTAAAAACATGGTTTATGGAACAATTGAAAGTATCGAAAATCGTATAGAAGAGATTCCCATTAAGCTTAAAAAATATAAAATTGTTCCACTTTGGGGCTACAAAGTACTTATTAGTCTTCCTGAAAATAGTCTGCAATTAGGTAAAAAAGTGATGATTAATTCATCTCTAGAAAAGAAGAGTATTTTTGAGACAAAAGTTATTGCTTTGCTAGAGTTTTTAAAGTTAAATTGATGCAAAAAAAATTAATTATTATAGGTTGGTTTTGTATCTGTAGTTTATCGGCAGAGCCTATTTTAGAAAAGTTTTTACTCTCATTTAGTGAATATCAAAGTTTAAAAAACATAGAAGCAAAGCAAGAAATTTTTGCTGAAAATGGATTTAATAAAACTTTGATTGAAAAAGCAAGGTTTAATGTCGGCTACTCTAGGTTTGATAAAGAAAATATTGATGTTGCTTTTGAATTAAGACTTTATCCTAAAACATTTTCACAAATAGACAAAGAAGAGGAGATTTATAACTTATCAAAAAACAGAGTTGATATCTCTTATGAAAATACTAAATCTAAAGCCCTAAAAAGGCACTATGATTTACTCATTAATACAAATTTTCAAAAAAAGTCTTATCAAAATATGCAAAATTTATTAGATATTAATAAGAGACAGCTAGATTTGGCACTCAGCGTTACTGATAGTGTTACAGATGTTATTAATTTAGCAAAGATAAAAAAGAGAGTGCAAAAGATAGAGTATAGTTTGTTAAAGAAAAAACAAAAGTATTATAATAATTTATTAAAAATTAGACAATATATTCCAGATGTAGACATTGAAAAGATTGATAATGCATTTGAAAAGAGAGCTTTTATAAGTGTACAAGAGATAATTAGCTTTATCAATAAAAATAAAAATGACTTCAATAAAACATCTCTAAAATTTTTAGAAAAAGAGCAGATAGAAGTTTTGTTAGCTAAAGATAAAATGGAGCTTTCAAAAATAGCAGATGGATTTCACATAAATAGTATTGATTTAAAATATGAAAATGAAAATGTATTTAAAAAGTCACTATCTGTTGGATTAAGCCTAGAAAAAACATGGTCTGGAAGTAATATATTAAAAAGTGTTAATGAAAAAATAAAATTTTTAGATGCACAAAATAAATTGAATAAGAAAGAGGAAGATTTAAAATATCAAATCTTATCCATAATGAAAGAAATTGATATTTTAAACTCAAATATATTGTATGCTAAAGAGAGCATTGAAAATGATAGTTTTTTTCAAGCTTATCAAGAATTTAAGAATTCTGATCCACTTAAATTACTTGTTTTTGAAAATAACCATTTAGAAATTAAAAGGAATTTAATTAAAACAAAGAAGGAGTTATATAGTAAATTTATTGATCTTTTGTATAGAACTAATAATTTGACTATTAACTCACTTCTTAAAAAATAAGGTATATAAAAAATGGCAAATTTAGGCGGTTCTTTCATATCAAAACTAGATAGGTATGAGTTAAAATATATTATACCCTTTGAGATAGTTAAGCCTATGACAGATTATTTAATGAATTATTGTGTGCTTGATGGTCACTCAGAAAGCGCAGAAAACTTTTTTTATCCTGTAAATAGTTTATATTATGATACACCAAATTATACTTTTTTAACAAATCGTCTTTATACAAAAAATCCAAGATTCAACATGAGAGCTAGAGCTTATGGGAATAACCCAGTTCCTCCATATTTTCTTGAGATAAAATATAAAGATGCAAATAGTGTAAATAAATATAGATGCATGATTGATGATGATGAGTGGTCAAGAATGTTTACAGACATAGAATACAGAACACATCTTCAAGGTAAAGAGTCTGAAATGGTTAACAAAGAGTTATTTTATGTAACAGCACTAAAATATGCAGCAACTCCAAAAATATTTACCCAATATAAAAGAAGAGCATTTGTTTCGGAAGTAGATGAGTATGTAAGAGTTACTATGGATATAGATATGTGCTGTTATCTTGAAAATGACTATACACTACAGCCAGATACAAAAAAATTAACACCTTATGATAATGAACTTGTATATATAAAAGAGCCAAACAGACCCATAGGAAGTTCCGTGGTTTTAGAGCTTAAATGCTACCCTCATCAAGTACCATTGTGGATGATTGACATGATAAGACATTTTCAACTTACAAGAACCTCTTTTTCAAAATATGCTATGAGTATGTTAACAATTAAAGAGTATGACGAGAGTCATAATCTATTTTTTAATTTTAATGATAGAAAGAGTACCCTTTACTAAAAAGATTAGATGTATAATACCCCAAGAAAACAAAACGGCTATGTACCCATTAAGTGGGGAGCGTAAAAAATTCTGTGTCAGCTACCAAAAGTAACACTTAGCTACAGCTCTAAATATTCATCCAATCTACCTTCAAAAATGATGACTAATTGTGAGATAGTTTGACTCCAATTGTGTACTGGCTGAATCCATTTTTCTTTTGCATTTTTTATACCCATGTAGAGTAATTTTAATAGAGAATCTTTATTTGGAAAGGCTTATACCACCCCAAAAAGTCAAGACAATTTTTTCTAAAATCTAATTCTCTTTATTTCATGTTACCTTATGCTACATTTTTATCTAATTTGTCATAGTTCTCATTATTAATTTTTAAACTCTTATGG
>JAMONX010000085.1 GCA_027066435.1 Campylobacterales bacterium | reverse complement strand
TTGTCTCTGGCTCTTTTCTCTCCAAAAGTGCAACTAAAAAACGAACTAAGATGAGAGGAAAAAGCAAGATATTTACCCCTAGCATCTTTAAACTATCAAATATTGTCCGTTTATAAATCTCTTTTTTCGCCTTTTTATCTCTTATAGGATAGGGTTGATTTGAGAAACTATCCCACTCAAACACGAAGTAACTCTTTTGCTATCTTTATAATCTCTTCCTCTTTTATCTCTAAAATAGAGAAATCATTTTTATCTAATTTATAGTGATTCACCTGTGAGGTTGATTTTAATACTTTGCTTATTTTTGTTTCATAAATCCTTGTTGGAGGGGTTGGACCAAAAAGTATGATAGATGGGATATTGTTCGCCCAGGCGATATAGCTAGGTCCTGTATCATTTCCAATAAGAAGCTTAGCATCTGATATAATGGCTTTTAACTCATTTAGATCTATTTTTGGAAGCACTTTTACATTGTCACATTTTGAGGCTATAAAGTTTGCATCTTGGCGTTCATCAGCATTTCCAAAAGGAATTAATATATCTGCATCTAATGCTTTTGCAATAGTGACTAATTTCTCTTTAGGATAAATTCTACTTTGCCAAGTTGAACCAACGATAAAGATAACATCTGCTCTTTTTTTCAAATCCTCTTTGGCATAAAAAAGATATGGCTCCTTATCTAAAACTGCATCTTTAGAGATATCTATATCTAAAGCCTTTGAAGTTAGAATTCTATATCTATCTATCGTATTTTCATCATACGGAACATAAAATGTTTTTGTATAAAGTACAGATGCAAGAGACTCTCTGATAGATTTTTTGTCATATCCTATCACATTTGAACCCAAAAGCCTTGCTGTTATCGCTGATTTTATAAGACCTTGCAAATCTATCACAACATCATAATTTGTCTTTGCATACTCTCTTATCTTTTTTATCTCTTTAAATATATTAAAGGGGGATTTTTTTATAGATTTTAGATTTATAGTTTTAATATTGTCAATATGAGGATTATGTTCTAATATAGAAGCAAAACACTCTTCAACAATCCAATCTACCTTTGCATCTGGAATATGGGATTTTATAAATTGTAATATAAAAGCAGAGTGTATGATATCCCCAAGAGCAGAGAGTTTAATAATAGCAATTTTCATAAGGCTATTATACAAAAAGTTTATATCTTTTTTATATTATGATACTCCCTACAATGATATACTATTGTACGAGGATAGATATTAATATCAAATACAATCCAAAAAGGAGAACCATGAAAAAAATATTTGAGATAACAGATAAAAAAATCATACAAGAACTTTTAGACAACATAGAGTTTGGAACATTATCCATTTGTTTAGACAACAAGCCTTATAGCTTACCACTAAATTTTGCACAAATTGAAGAAGATATCTACTTTCATGGCTCCAAATCTGGTCGAAAGATAAAGATACTAAAACAAAACAACTATGCGTCTTTCTCAGTAGTAAAGTCATACTCAATAATACAATCATACTTTAGTTCCACTGATGAGTTAGCCTGCCCTGCTACACACTTTTTTAAATCAATAGTTATAGATGGTGAGATAGAGTTTGTGGAAAATTATCATGAGAAAGTAAAAGCTCTCACAGCCTTAATGAAAAAATTACAACCAGAAGAAAGATACAAACCTCTGAGCGAAGATGATTATAAAAAAGCCATCAATGCCACAACGATTTATAAACTCAAACCAAAAGAGACAAAAGCAAAGTTTAAATTTGGGCAACATCTTAGTTCTGAAAGATTTGAGATGATACTCACTCATTTAGAGTCAAGAGATAGTGCTGTAGATAAAGATACGATTGAGATAATGCAACAACTAAGAGGTCAGAATGAAACCTCAAAGCCACTAGTTTAGTTAGTTTATAAACTCCACCACATCATCAAATGGTAATCTTATCTGAGAGGATTGTTCATTGAGTCGATATCCAAAAGGCACTACTACTGAGAGTTGCCATTTAGAAGTATCTAATCCTAATACTTCTTCAACTTTTTCTTTCTCAAACCCCTCTATAGGACATGAGTCTATACCGATATAAGCAGCAGCAGTCATCATGTTTGCTAATGCTATATAGCTCTGTTTTGATGTCCAATTATATATATTTTCATCCGTGCTTAGTGTTTTGGCAAGATGGTTTGAGTATAGGTCTAAGTAGAAGGCTTTTTGCTCATCTGTCAATGGTCGTCTGGCAAACCTTTTAAGGGGTATACCTGAACTTGGTTTTACATTTTCTATGGCAGAAAGAATGACTACTAAATGAGAACAAGAGGTGATTTGAACTTGATCCCAACAGTATAGACGAAGTTTGGCTTTTAGTTCATCATTGGTAATGACTAAAAACTTCCATCCTTCCATACCAAAAGAAGAGGGAGATTTGCGTCCTGATTCTAAGATAAAGTGCATCTCTTCATCAGAGATAGTTTTACTCTCATCAAATACCTTACATGCATGTCTAAAATCCATAGCTTTACTAAAATTATTATTACTCATCGTGTTCCTTTATATTATGATGATGACACTTTATCACTAATATGCTATTATGTCAAGAACTATCTAAAAAGATATATACACACCAAAAGGATACCAATGAAGATAAAATATGATGGAAAAGAGTATGCCTGTTCTTTTGCTTTTGCTCTAGATATGGTCTCTGGAAAGTGGAAAGCTCTAATACTTTGGTATCTAAGAGATGAGATTTTACGCTATGGAGAGATTCGTAAAAAATTAGACGGTATTACTCAAAAAATGCTAACACAAACTCTAAGAGAGTTGGAAAAACACCAACTTATCACAAGAAAAGTTTACCCTGTCGTTCCTCCAAAGGTTGAATATACCATCACAAAACATGGTAAAAGTCTTATACCTATTTTTGAACAAATGCTAATATGGGGTAACGAGGTAGGTGCAGAACTTGGAGAAGTATTTGAATATGATAAAAAGTGATGTGTATACTCCTTGACAAATCAAAAATAATCCACTACAATTTCATCAAATCAAAAAAGGAGAGCAAAAATGAAAATAATATCATTTACTACATATTTCAACACAAGAACTTCTGCTCTGCTTCTCTTTTCTCTACTGCTTAGTCTCTAAGCAAACCTACATAAATTTTATAGATTCCTTAGTTGGATGACTACAGCAAAAAGGCTGATAGGATAGATATATCCTTTTTATACATAATAATGAAAGAAGAGAATATGAAAACAGAAGAGACAAACAAATGGAACCCACAAGAGTACAACAAGCATACAAGTTTTGTGTCAGCTTTGGCATTACCAGTTGTGGATTTATTAGCTCCTAAAGATGGAGAGAAGATTTTAGATGCAGGTTGTGGTGATGGTACTTTAGCTGTTGAGATAGAAAAAAGAGGTGCTAAAGTAATCGGTGTGGATATGAGTAGTGAGATGATAGAGGCTTGTAGAAACAGAGGAGTAGAAGCTTATATATCATCTGTTACCGAGTTAAAATACGAAAATGAATTTGATGCAGTTTTTTCAAATGCCATGCTACACTGGGTATTGGATGCAAAAACAGCTGTGTACAATATATCTAAAGCACTTAAACCTGGTGGGCGTTTTGTCTGTGAGTTTGGTGGAGGAAACAATGCATATGCCTTAGTATCAGCAATGCAAGAGGTTTTTGATAAACATGATGATTTTGGTAAATTTAACTCTCCGTGGTACTTTCCAAGCGTGAAAGAATATAAAACACTTTTAGAATCAGAGGGATTTAAGGTAGAGTACATAGAACTAATACCTAGACCAACACCGATGGATGATATAAAAAACTGGCTTGATATATTTACCAATGGTGTTACAAAAAACTTAACTAAAGAACAAAGAGAGATTTTTGTAAAAGAGTGTGAAGAGATATTGCATCCTAAACTATATAGTGACAAAAAGGGGTGGGTTTTGGATTATGTGAGGTTAAGAGTAAAGGCGAGATTATAAATATCTCTAGTGGTTTTTTAGATTTCCAGCCAAAAAACCACTAGAAAATGACCATTGTAAATTATACCCTCCACAAGGACCATCCAAATCCACAACTTCACCACAAAAATAGAGACCAGATATAAGTTTGCTCTGCATAGTTTTGGGATTTATCTCTTTTAAACTAACTCCTCCTCTAGTAATCATCGCCTTTTTAAATCCATCATGACCTATGACTGTTAGTGGAGTGTTTGTCAATATCTTGATAAGTTTATCTCTTTTAAAGCCCGAAAGTTTAGAAAACTGTTCGCTAGGATTTATATCACAAAGAGAGCATAACTCATATATAATTGCATCTGGAAGTAGAGTTTGCACACATAAAGCTACTGAATATTGTGGGTTTTTTACAGCAACCTCTTTTAGATATAATCTTATCTGCTCTTCATTTTTTCCTTTTGTCAAATTTGCAAGTATTGGTATTTCGTCATATTTATCCAAAAGTGGTGTAATCTCTCTAGCAAAATCAAGAACAACAGGTCCTCTAATTCCATCTTTGGTAAATATCAAATCTCCTTTTGCTTTTAACTTTTTCATCTTTGGTAAATCTATACGAAGCTCTACTTTTGGAATTGTATTAGCGGTGCATCTACTAACCCAACTCTCTTTGGTCTTTAGTGGCATCATCGCAGGAGAAAGTTTAGTAATTTTATGTCCAACAGAGTTTGCTAACTTGTATCCATCACCCTCTGCGCCTAGAGTTGGATATCCTAAACCTCCCGTGGCAATAATGATATTTTGACAAAGATAAGTTGATGATTTTGTAGTTATGCCAACTATTTTTGAGTTTTTATGATTTAGTTTTTCTACTTTTTCATTGCAAATAATTGTAATATTTAATCTTTGCATCTCAATTTCAAGGGCTTTGATAATGGTATTTGCATCGTGGGTGATAGGAAAAACTCTAAATCCATCAGGAGAGTGAGTCAAAACTCCAATCTTTGAAAAAAACTCTCTAAGTGTCTGTGAGTCAAACTCTTCCAATGCATCTCTCATAAAACGACCATTTTTACCAAAACTATTCATAAACTCTTGGGGTTGCAGGGTATTTGTAAGATTACATTTACCCCCACCTGTAGCTTTTAATTTTGTACCAATTTTGGGCAATTTTTCTAAAAGGAGTACTTTTTTACTAAGCTTTGCTAATGTTATTGCACTCATTATTCCAGCAGCTCCTGAACCTATAACTATAACATCATATTTAAGATTATTTTTTTTCATGCTAAAAATATTACAATAATTTTCTTTTATCAATAAAATTTGAATATAATAAAGTTAAAAATTACTTTGGAGGCATAAAGATGAAGGAAAAAATAGCAGGTTTAGCAGTTTTTGCTAGTGTGATATTACTTTTTATACAGTGTGGAGGATTTAACAATGAAGATAAACATGCTCATATGAATGTAGTTCAAGAGACTCCAAAAGTTGTGCCCCAAGCATTTCATGTTAAAAATGAAAAATTAATTGCACAAGAGCAAGCAAAAATAGCACAAAGAATTGAAACTTTAAATTTAGAAAAACAGAGAATTGAAGCACAACGACTTGCAAAAGAGGAAGCTAAAAGAGCAAAAGCTGAAAAGCTTGCTATGGATAAAGCTTTAGATGAACAGAGGATGATTCAGATTAAAAAAGTCCAAGAAGATAGAAAAGAGATTTTGGCACAAAAGGCTCTAATCACACAAGAGAATGATAAAATAGCCCTTAGTAAAAAAGAGATTGAGCAAAACAAAGCACGATTAAAACAGGAATTACTCTTAATAGGAAAAGAGAAAACAGCAGTCAAGGAAGTAAAATTAGAGCTTGAAACAAAGATAGCAGAATTTGAGAAAAGAGTTAAAGAACAAGAAACAAAATCAAATAAGATGCAAACTGCTATGAGTGCCGCAGCACTTTTAGCAACTCAAAAAACAGATGCAAAAGCTAAAATCATAGAACAAAATGAAGCAAAATTTGAACAAGAGAGAAAAGCTATTCAAGATGCAAAAGTAAAGTTGGAGCAAGAGAAAAAAACTCTCCAAGATGCAAGAGAAAAACTAAAACTTGAAAATAATACTCTTGCAGATGCAAAAAAGGAATTTGAAAATGAAAAAGCCTTATTGTCTAAAAAAAGAGAAGAGTTGGCAAATGACAAAACTAAACTACAATCTTCAGATGAAGAGCTAAAAGCAAAAATAGCACAGTTAGAAAAAGAAGCAATAGAAGCTGAGGAAAAATCAAAACAGATGAAAGTAGCAGCTGCTGCGGCTGCACTTCTAGCAACTCAACAAGCTGTAGCAAAGGCAAAAACAGCGGATGATGAGCAATTGGCGCAAATACAAGCAGAAACCGAAAAATTAGCTAAGATAAAAGAACAAATAGAGTTAGAGAGAGCAGGATTTGCCAAAGATAAAAATGCAACCAAAGAGATAAAAACAAAAATAGAAGAACAAAAAGCACAATTAGAGCAAGAGAAGACAAAACTAATCCAAGAAAAAACTGCACTTGATTCTGCAAAAACAGAGTTAGAGGCAAAAATTGCAGAGTTTGAAAAAAACACTAAAGATGCACAAGCTAACTCTGAAAAATTAAAAGCTGCTGCGGCAGCTGCGACTCTTTTAGCAACTAAACAAGCAGATGCAAAAAAAACACTAGAGAATGAAAAAGCAAAACTCCAAGAGGAGAAAGCAAAACTCCAAAAAGAGAAAAAAGCATTTGAAGAAGAGAAAAAGGCAGAAGAATTAAGAGTAGAAGCAGAAAAAACCAAAGCAAAAGCGATAAAAACAGCAACTCAAGAACTTCACAATGTTTTAGCTCTAAGTAAAGTAGAATTTAAATACAACAGCACAGACTTAACATCAAAAAGTGAAGAACTTTTAAATAAAGTAGCAAGTGTGATTAAAGAGCATCCGAGTTTTAATTATACTATTGAAGGGCATACTGATTCTAAAGGCAATAAAAAGTATAACTTAAATCTTAGCAATGAACGAGCCCAAAAAGTAAGAGCGTATCTAATAGAACAAGATGTAGAGGATAAAATTTTAACAGCAAAAGGTTTTGGCTCATCTATGCCGATAGCAGATAACAATACAAATGAGGGAAGAAACTTAAATCGCCGTGTTGTGATTAAGATAATAGAGTAAGAGTAGCACCCCATAAGGGGTTGCTATTATTCAGTCCTAAGCATAGCTCCATTACTAGCGTTTGTAACAAGCAAACGATACTGTTTAAGCCAAGAGCCTTCTACCTCTTTGACAAAAGGCTTAAAATTTTCTCTTCTTTTCTCAATCTCTTCATCACTAAGTCTTACACTCAAAAGATAGTTATCAACATCGATATCGATTATATCGCCATCTTCAAGAAGCCCTATAACTCCACCTTCAGCAGCTTCTGGACTAACATGACCAATACTAGCACCTCTTGTTGCTCCTGAAAATCTTCCATCGGTTATAAGAGCTACTTTATCACCAAGTCCCATCCCCATAATAAGAGAAGTTGGAGCTAACATCTCTTGCATCCCAGGTCCGCCTCTTGGCCCCTCATATCGTATAACTACAACATCTCCAGCTTTTACTTCCCCACTTGTAATCCCAACTATCGCTTTTTGTTGAGAGTCAAAACAGACTGCTTTACCACTAAACACTCTCATAGATGCATCTATACCAGCAGTTTTAACAACCGCACCCTCTTTTGCCAAGTTTCCAAATAAAATTGCAAGACCACCAACTTCAGAGTATGGATTGTCAATGGTATGGATAATATCTGTATTAGTAATCTCTGAACTAGCAATTCTCTCTCCAATTGTTTCACCTTCAACAGTTGGATTGTCAAGCTCTAATACATTGTTACCTCTTTTAGTAATCTCATTCATAACAGCACTCACTCCTCCAGCTTTATGAACATCTTCCATATGAACAGTTGTAAGAGATGGAGATATTTTAGCGATATGCGATACTCGTTTGCTCATATTGTTTATATCTTTGAGATTAAAATCTACACCTGCCTCCTTTGCTATGGCTAACATATGAAGAACAGTGTTTGAACTCCCACCCATCGCCATATCAACTGCAAATGCATTGTTTACTGCTTTTTCATTTAAGATATTTTTCATCCTTAATTTTTCACTCAAAGCTTCATCTTTGGCTATCTCACAAATACGACGAGCAGCCACCCTTAAAAGCTCTTCTCTCTCTGGTGTTTGAGCTAAAATTGTACCATTATTTTTAAGAGCAATTCCCATTGCTTCCATAAGAGTATTCATACTATTTGCCGTAAACATACCACTACACGAACCACCACTTGGACACGCTTTACACTCAATTTCAGTAAGCCTATCTTCGGTAATATTTCCAGCTTCAAACTCTCCAACAGCCTCAAACGCAGTCGCAAGATCAATAGAAGTACCATCATCAAGCTTACCAGCTTTCATAGGTCCGCCACTTACAAACACGGTAGGAACATTTACACGCAAAGCCCCCATAATCATACCAGGAGTAATTTTATCACAGTTTGGGATGCAGATCATCGCATCTAGTTTGTGTGCATTCATAACTGTCTCAATTGAACTTGCGATTATCTCACGACTAGGGAGAGAATAGAGCATCCCGTCATGCCCCATAGCGATACCATCATCTACTCCAATAGTATTAAACTCAAATGGCACACAGCCATTTTTACGAATCTCATCTTTGATAATCTTACCATACTCATCCAAGAAAAAATGCCCTGGAATTACTTCATTAAAAGAGTTTGCAACCCCAATAAACGGTTTATCAAAATCCTCATCTTTTAATCCCGTCGCTCGAAATAGACTCCGATGCGGTGCTCTGTTATAACCTTTTTTTACCTCATCACTTCTCATGATTTTCCCCTAAATTTTTTGGGCATTATAGCAGATTTTTTATTTTTAAAAACTACAAAATTAACTTATCCTCTAACTCTTCAATCTTTTCAAAAGTATCCAAGCTAATATCTGAATTTTTGAGAAAAGTTATATAATTTTTAAAAGATTCTAATTTAGTAATCTTTTTATAAGCACCTGTTGGTAATCTACTTAATGCACTAGTTTGCTCTTTACTTATACCACTAGTTAATTGTGAAACAATATAATAACGATCAGCATAATTACTAAAAGCATTATCGCTGTTTTTCTGTTCAGTTGCATGTATTTTATTTAAATCATAAAAGAGCATATTTCTAAGAAACTCCTCTTTTTGAGACTCATGCTTTAACCTTCGAATTGCATAATTTATGATTGATTTTGTTTTTTTATTTATTTCAATATTTGTCTCCTCTATCTGTTCTTTAAATTTTTTATCTATCATAAAAGTAGTTTTATCTTCAACCTCACTTAGTAACTCCTTTTTTTTACGAGAGTTATCATAAAATCCAAACCCAATTACTGCAATAATTAAAGTAAACATAGCAATTACAAGTGCTATTGTAGAGTTTATAGCCTCTACACTGCTTAAAAGCCTTTCATCTATAATGCTATGTATCTCTTTTGTATCTTTTACAACTTGAATAGTTTCAGGTGAATCGCTACAAGAAACAAGAAAAATAGATAGTAAAATTAAAAAAATATATCTCATAATTGCACCTTTAAAAGATTGTCAAGTATCTCTAAAAATAGAGTATCTTTTTGTGTTTTTTCTACTAAAAATAGTGTTTTATTGTATCGTTTGTCATCTATAATATTTTGAAAAAGTGATTTTTCATGCTCTCTTGAAGTATAAAGGATGATTGGGTTTTCAGTAAATACATCCTTTAAGTATTGACGATACAAGA
>JAMONX010000084.1 GCA_027066435.1 Campylobacterales bacterium | reverse complement strand
AGGAGTATAATAAGTAAAAATATTAAAAATAGTGAAGTTGCAATATTAAATATTATCCCTTTTGGAGATGATATTAGATTTGTTGCATTTGTTCTTAGATATTTATATATAATTTGTTCAGATAGTTTAACTTTTTTCATTTTTTCATTCATCTCTTTAATCCATTGATTGGTAGTAATAGAATAATTGCCATTAGTTGCTCCTTTGGCAACTTCCACTCTCAAGGTAAAAGCTTGTTTTGAAAAGTTATTAGGATTGGTGAAAATTTTTATCTCTTTTATAGTTTTATTATCTAGTTTATCAAAAGATGGAATTATTTCATTTTCTAAAATAGTATCCCAAAGTATTAAGTCTTCTTTATTCATCTTTTTTGATTGACTCAATATAAATGATATAAAGCTTTTTTCTTTATCTGCATTGTTTCTAAATTCTATAAAATTTATATAGGAGTGGAGATACTCTTTTAAGTTACCTAATTGGGAAGAGAGTTTTTCAGTTATATCTTTTATATTATAAATGAGAGAGTGCGAGATGTCATCTTGGTAATAGTCAAAAAGTATACTTTTATAATCAGAACTTATGACATCAACTCTTGAACGAACATATTGTAAGTTTTTAGATAGTTTTGTTAAGTCTTGTAAATATGGTGAAAATATTGGATTATTTTGTATAAATAGAGTAGTATTGCCTATTGTACTATCTGTTTTTTCTCTTATGCTTTCTAAGTTATTAAAGTCTATTTTCCCTTTGTATCCTAAATATAAAGCACTTGATGAGTGTTCTTGTTCAACTTGTTGAAGAATTGTATTTAAGTCTTTGACAAATTGAATATATTTTTCACTTTTTTGTACAATTTGATAACCTTTGTACGCCAAGAAAGATTTATAGATGAAATAACCACTTAAAACTATGAGAAGAATTATTAAAATATTGGGTATTATTTTATTAGTTGTTTTTTTCATATTATCTATTACTGTTTTCCATATTTTTTACTAAAATGAATATGATATTTGGGATAAAATAGTTTTCTTTTGCATCTAAAAGATTTTTTAATGCACTCCAAGATGATATAAGGTTAATATTTTCTCCTTCTAGCTTTGTTTCAACTATTTGCATTTTGAGTTGAAGTTGCTCAGTGCTATTTAGGGAATTGATTCCTAAATGTTGTGCTAAATAAAACTTAGAAATTTCCATTAAATCTGTTTTTAACTCTTTATCATTTGTAGTATTATAATGATATGTCATTAAAATTGATTCGGCTCCTTCAGATAAAGTTTCACTGTAGTCTAGCATCTGTGTAATATTTTCTATTGAAATATCTCTATTTAATATCTCTTTTATTTGATCTTTACTGTATGAGAGAAAGTCAAGAATATCTTTTGTATCTGAGTTATCACTACTTTTAGCAATAAATCTAAAATCTGTTTCGAGTTTTTTTACATCATTGATTAATTCAGAATGTAGAATTGTTCTCTTTGGATTACTGTATAGATATAGATAATCTTTAGCAATTTTTTGACTCAGGTATTTGATATCCTTTGTAGCATCAATGATTTTTTCATTTGCAGATGCATGACTTAAAAATATTGCCCCGATAAGTATAAGATGAAATATTTTTTTCACAATAATTATTTATAAAGCTCTACATAAAGCTTAGTTATATCATCCATTTTTTTGGTTATATTATCAGTAGTTGTGAAAACGATAAAAGGTAATCCTCCCTTTTCAATTTGAAGATAAAATTTATATACAATTTTCCAAAGTTTATTAATCTCATTTAGTTTTTGGTTTATTTGTGTTGTATTAGTTTTATTGTTCATTAAGGCATTATGATTTTGTGTAAACATTTTAACCGCTTCTTTCATCTGATCAACACTGTTTTTATCTTTAATTCCCGCTTGATATGCTATGTAGTATTTTGCAATTCTCTGAGCAAGCATACGCTGTTTCCCAGATTTTGCTACGATATCAGACTCTTTATGTTTAGAACCCACAGTTAAAGAGTCAACAACATATTGACTTCCCTCAAGCATTGATTCACTTAGATCTAGTGCTAATTGAGCATTGTCGAGATTAAATGGTTTATTTACAATGCTTTTAAAATCATCATTACTCATCTCAACAAAAGCGAGAAGATTTTTAATCTCAGGATCATTTATAGAAGCAAGTAGCTTTTTATGTGCACTTGAAAATTCTCCAAGAGAAGCTTTAAGTTGCTTACTAGCTTTACTTGTTGCAATCTTTTTACCTTCATACATGTAATCTTTTGCAATTCGTTGAGATAACATTCTCTGTTTACCTGCAATGTTTATGAGTTGTACTTTTGCAGAATTCCCTACACTATTGTTGGAAACAAATTGTATGTTAGTTCCACTTGGTTCAACTGCACTTACTCCTGAAATCAAAAGTGATATCAAAATTCCTATTTTTATTGTTAAAGTTTTCATTATATTTTCCTTGCTTATCCGTTTTCTATTTTTGTGTATAGACCTGTTGCTGCATTCATGTTTTTGAGAATATCATTTGATTTTTTATAAATGAGTGTTGGAATAAATTTTGATTTTGATTTATTCATAAATTCAAAGAACATAAAAGATTTTTTAGCACTATTTAAAAGTTTTGATATTTCCTCTGTATTTTTTTCATATGCAATTAGTTTTTCTAAAGAGGCTTTAAAAAGGCTCATTGATTTATCCATCTTTTGTGTAAATTGTGAATCATTTATGCCCCAAACCTTTAACATATACAGACTTGCCATTCTTTGAGAAAGCATTCTTTGTCTTCCTGCAATATTTATAATTTCACCAGATTGTTTGCCTGTTTGTTTTGCAAAAAGTTTTGTTGTATTATCCGCTGCTTTGAGAAGTAAATCCAAATCTTTTTGTAATTTTCCTGCATTCTCTTTTGTTGGATCAAGAATTAATATCTGTTTGATAGGAATCCAAAGTGTTTTTGCATCCTGAATACTCTTTTTTATTTCATCATCTTTTGTAAATTTATAGAGTGATCCCATATGATTTTCAAACTTATCTATAATGTTTTTTAAATCCTCTTTTGGATTGCCAAAAGTATTGTTCATTCCAACCATGGCATAATCTTTAAGCATAAGTTGTGTAAACATTCTTTGTTTCCCTGCTATATTTACTGCTTGTGAGAGGTTTTTTATCTCTATGGCAAATGTTAAACTGAGTGTAATTGATATTAGAAATAATATTTTTCCAAGATATCTAAATATAATAAACTCCTTATTCGCTGAAATTATACATTAATATTAATGATAGTACAAGTATACTTAATATTAAGCATCTTGTATATTATTAATAATTAATGGTATAATGATTTAATTAAATATATCAAAGGAAGTAAAGATGGGTATGCCAAGTGGAATGGAACTGATTATAATCGCACTTGTAGTGCTTTTGTTATTTGGTGGAAAGAAGATACCAGAACTTGCAAAAGGTCTTGGAGAGGGTATCAAAAACTTTAAAAAATCAGTAAATGATGATGATAAAGAGGTGGCAGAAGCTACAAAAGATAAGATAGAAGAGACAAAAGAGAGTGCGACAAAAGCGACAAAAGTTGAAGATACAAAAAAAGTATAGGTTATAAAATAATTGAAAAAAAGTGTTATTGAAAGTGTTAAAAAACATATAGACGGTGGGTTTGTTTTAGAAAAACCAAAAGATCTCTCTTTTGGACATTATGCTACTCCTTTAGCTTTCTCTTTGGCTAAGAAGCTTAAAAAGTCTCCTATGATTATTGCTGATGAACTCTGTTTGAAGTTTGATAAGGAGACGATTTTTGATAGTGTAATTGCTATCAAAGGTTATATAAACTTTAAACTAAGTGATGGCTTCTTAGATGCAAAAGCAACTGAGGCAATCAAAGAGAATTTAAACTTTGCAAAAAGTGATAAAAATGAGTCTATCTTGTTAGAGTATGTTAGTGCAAATCCAACAGGACCTATGCATATAGGGCATGCTAGAGGTGCTGTTTTTGGTGATACACTAACAAAAATAGGAAGGCATCTAGGTTATAAAATTACAACTGAATATTATGTTAATGATGCAGGTAGTCAAATTGAGATGCTTGGACTCTCTATCTATTTGGCAGGGGTCGATAGATACACTGATGATGAAGTTAAGTGGCCAGATGAGTATTATCGTGGAGAGTATATCTATGATTTATGTGATGAGGCAAAAAATGAATTTGGGGTAGAAGTATTTACCCAAGAGAATATTCAAAAATTATCATCTTGGGGCAAAGATAAGATGATGAATCTCATACGAGACAATCTAATGAAAGCAGGAATTGAGTTTGAAAGTTTTGTAAGTGAAAAAGAGCTTTTTAAAGATTGGGATGACTCTTATAAAAAGCTAAAATCAAATGATAGCGTTTACGAAAAAGATGGCAAAGTTTGGTTAAAATCAAGCGAGTTTAATGACGAAAAAGATCGTGTTGTAGTAAGAGAAGATAAAAGACCAACCTATTTAGCAGGCGATATAATTTACCATGATAATAAGTTTCAAAGAAATTATGATAAATACATTAATATTTGGGGAGCTGATCATCACGGATATATAGCTAGAGTTAAATCGGCTGTTCATTTTATGGGTTATGATGAAGATAAACTAGAAGTAATTCTCTCTCAAATGGTAGCACTTTTAAAGGGTGGTGAACCATACAAGATGAGTAAGAGAGCTGGAAATTTTATCCTTATGTCTGATGTGATAGAAGAGGTTGGAAGTGATGGGCTTAGATTTATATTTTTAACTAAAAAAAGTGATACGCATCTGGAATTTGATATTGACCTTTTAAAACAGCAGGATAGCTCAAACCCTATATATTATATCCAATATGCACATGCTAGAATCAATCAAATTTTCCAAAAAAGTGGTAAAAGTGTTGATGATGTTATAGATGTTCATCTTAAAGATTTAAATGAAGATTGTAGAAATATCCTATTTTCTTCGCTTTTATTGTCAGAAGTTTTAGAGGATGCATTTGAGTCAAGACAACTTCAAAAATTAACAGAATATCTTAGAAATTTAGCAGCTGCTTATCATCAGTTTTACAATAAACATAAGATTGTTGGAAGTGAGGATGAAGATAAGCTTCTAAAGCTTTCTGCTATGGTTGCTACTAGCCTTCGTGTGGGGCTTAGCTTGATGGGGATTGAAGCAAAATCAAGGATGTAGAGATAGTTTCCCTTAAGCAATATTTATATACAATCTCACCTCTTTATGATGCGCCCATAGCTCAGCTGGATAGAGCATTGGTTTGCGGTACCAAAGGTCGCAGGTTCGACTCCTGCTGGGCGCGCCATTTCTATTAAATTTTCTTAACCTGATTCATAATTTATAAATGTTACAATCCTTTAAGTTAAATATTATATTGGAGTTCGTATGGAAAATTTTGATCTTATCTCTTTATTAATTGGTCTAGTAATTGGTGCTTTTTTGTATACTATTAAGGGTTTTTTTACAAGCCGGGCACATAAAAAAGAGTTAGCTGAATATAAAGGGCATCTTGCAACTCAGATGAAAATCACTCAAGAGGGTACTAAAAATATTACTGATGAGTCTGAAAGATTAAAAAAAGAGAATGAAAATCTTAGAATTACAGTAAAAACTTTGGGTCAAAAGCCAGGACGAAATGAGCTTAGACTTTTAAATATTTATGATTCAGCTTTGCGAAAGATGATGCTAAAAGCTCCAGGCTTTGCTCAAGGGTGGGAACTTTCGATGCAAGAGGCAGAAAAAGAGTATGAGGATAATGATATTGGGTTAAAAACTGTTGTAAAAAGAGTATTTGGACCAAGCATTACACATAAAAAAGCTAATGAAGATATAATTGATGATAGTAAGTAAGAGTGCTATTTAGGTTTATAAAATTCATAAACGATAGGCTCTTTACCTTCAAACTTTATATGAAGTAGGATATTGTTTTTATCTTTTGATTGGTATATTTTAAATGTTTCACAAGCTTTTTTTACTTCACTTATATGGTAAAGATGTAGATTTTCTGAATTCATATCTTTAAATTTCTTTGTGGATTCAAATCTTAAAAGTGTATTGTTCTCTCTCTCAACAAGCCAAGTTACATATGGGGACTCTATGTCAAAAATAGAGTTTGAAGTTAAAAGGTCGATTGTACTACTTTTTGTTCCTGAGATATTTATATCGCGAGAGAGGAAGATATCATCATATAGAAGATCTATTATTTTTTGATCTTTTTGTAGTTCTTGACCTTTTTTAGCAAAAATTATATTTGTTTTTTGTAGATTGCTGACACTTGTATATAGAAAATTCACTATTAAACCTAGTAAAAATATGGAGATAAGAAGTTCAACTAAAGTAAATGCTTTTTTATTCAAATTCATCTCATATATATTTTATAAACAAATGTTGATTGTTTTTTATTGTAAACCTCTATTTTATCAAAAACAATTGTAAAATTTGGTATACCTTCATCTTCTGCTATATCTTCATCGCCAAGTGGAGAGAATGATGTAAACTCTTCATATGTAAAGTGTATCTTTTTATCTTTTAGGTAAGTCCTAAGTTCATCATCTTTGATGTCATAAGAATCTTTGATAAATTCATATATCTCAACTTCTCTGTGGTGATATTTATAATTGCTATGCATTATTGGCATAGACGCAAGAGTTGTGAAATTTGCTTTTTTACTTAAAAATGAGAAATTATTTTTGCTGTTTGTGCTGATTTCAAAAAGAAGTACGGCTACGGTTGAGAGGATGACTACCGCTACTAAAACTTCTATTAATGAAAATGCTTTTTTTTTCATTTATTTACTGTTATCTTTGTAAAATTTGCTTTTGTATAATGTTCGAGTGCATCATCTATCCTTGATGATATATATGTTTGTTCAAAATATGGAAAAAATGTATAATATTTTTTACCACTTTTGGCAATAAAAGAGGAACTGCTTCCATTTGGAAATATTGTATATTTAAAACAGACTTTATGCACCTTATCGTTTATAAGAGCAGGAGCAAATTGGATTTTTCGTTTATCTCCTAGTCTATCACTTTTATAAACTTTGATATCTTTGAATATTTTAATATCTAGTTCAAATTTTATATCTTCTTTTATTTCATCATTTATAAAAATTGCGGATTTCCTGCATCTATCATACAGGTACAGGTCAACTTTTGCTCCTTTTGTCCACTGCGGAACCAATGCACTTTTAAGATCTTCAAATTTAGTTATATTAACACTTTTTTTAGGGTCAAATGTTCCTAAAACTAGGCTATATACAACACCGATAATTATAACAACTATCATTAATTCAAAAAGGGTAAATGCTTTTTTATTCAAATTATTGCTCTTAGTATATTTTTTATCGGATTATAGCAAATAACATCCAAAAATTTGTTATCATGCAACACTGAAGGATTAAATTATGAGTCAAAAGAAGATTTTACTTTTAGAAGATGACATTACGCTTAATGAAACTGTGACCGAGTATTTAGAGGAGTTGGATTATGATGTGCAGAGTGTAGAGGATGGATTGGAAGCACTTGATAAGATTTATGAAGACAGTTATGACATTTTGTTACTTGATGTAAAAGTGCCACAAATGAATGGTTTTGATTTACTTAAAGAGGTAAGAAATAGAGATATCGCAACCCCTGCGATTTTTATCACTTCATTAAATTCTATTAATGATCTTAGTTTAGGGTATGAGAGTGGGTGCGATGATTATATTAGAAAACCATTTGCATTAAAAGAGTTACGAATGAGAGTAGAGACTATTTTAAAAAGGGAATTTTTTCATCATAGTAGTGAAAAGATAGTTATTAGTGACAATGCACATTATTCTATTGATTCAAATGTACTTTATATCAATGAAAAAGAGGTTACACTTAACAATAAAGAGGCAAAATTATTAAAACTTTTTTTACAAAATCTAAACCAAGTAATTTCTCATGAGCGTATTTATGACTCTTTATGGAATTATGATGAAACTTATTCTGAGGCTAGTCTTAGGACTTATATCAAAAACCTTCGTAAAATATTAGGAAAAGAGAAAATTGTTAGCATTAAAAAGCAAGGGTACAAATTTATTAAAGAGTGAGAGAAAAACACTCACCTCTTTTTTGTTGCTCTACTCATTTTTATCAATTGTTATTTTATTATTTTCAGCTTTTATCTACTATAACCTTCAAAAAGATGATATGTTACAGTATCAGAATAATAGACTAAAAGAGTATTCACATGAACTTATATCAAAAATAAAGTATCTACATAATAACTTTGATAAAAGTCAAAAATATCCAAGATTTATATATTTTAATTCTGCAATTTACGATAGTAGTCAAAATCTAATTTTCTCTACCTTGCAAGAGGAAAAAGTTAAATTAGATGAGACAATTTACAAAATAAAGGACAATATACACTATGTTAGATTGTTGGATTCTTATTATTTGGGTGCTATGTATGTCGTAGTTGAAATTGTTGATGATGAAGAGTGGTTAGGTTTTGTGAAAATGAAGGTAATAATTTATGGTATTGTACTTTTTCTTATTTTACTTTTTGCTGGATATTTTTTATTAAGTTTGCTTTTAAATCCTATGCGAGAGAGTATTTTACTACTAGATCGTTTTATAAAAGATACAACTCACGAGCTAAATACACCTGTTAGTTCAATCTTGACAAATATTGAGATGATTGATTCCTCAAAGCTAGATGAAAAAATTGCAAAAAAAATAAAGAGAATTGATATAGCATCTAGAACTATATCAAATATATATAATGACCTTACCTATATAGCACTAGGAAATCAAATTCATTCAAAAGATGAGATGATTGATATGAAAGCTCTTATTATAGAGAGAGTAGAGTTTTTTAATGTTATTGCGAAAGTAAAAAAATTAGAGACTATGTTAGATTTAGATGAGGAGGTTAAGCTTTATATAGATAAAAATAAGATAACAAGACTTATAGATAATTTGATGTCAAACGCTATTAAATATAATAAAAAAGAGAGTTTTATTAGAATTATTCTTAAAAATGGATACCTTTGTGTAGAAGATGGTGGCATTGGAGTTAAAAAAGAGCAAATAAAACAGATGTTTGATAGGTACTCAAGGTTTAATGAGAGTGAAGGAGGGTTTGGTCTGGGGTTAAGTATTATTTCGCAAATTGCTAAAGAGTATAATCTAAAATTAAAGATAGAATCTAAAATCAATATTGGTACAAAGGTTATAGTGAAATGGTAAGAAAGATTATTATAATATTTTTATTTAGTACGCTATTTTTAAGAGCACAAGAGGTTCAAGATAGAAATATATATGAAAATAATTGTCTTTCATGCCACCAATTTTCTTCATTAAAGCTTGATAAAATCTTTTTTAGTTATTTAATAAAATATAGTAGTGAACTCTCTGTTAAAGCTGCATTAATAGATTTTTTAAAAAATCCAAATTTACAAACATCTGTTATGTCAGAGGACGAACTTAGAAGATTAGGTTTGAAAACGAAAACAAATTTGGATGATGAAAAGCTTAAAGAAGCGATTGATATCTATTGGGAACTTTATGATGTTTCTAACAGGCTATGGTAATAATAAGTACCTGTTAGTCAAGACAACTTTTTAAAAAAGTTATACAAAAGTTTTGAAAAAAACTAAAAACCACTATTTTCTCATTATATTTTGTTATAGTCTTAAAAATTAGAAGGTAAATAATGGATAATTTAACCAACTTAAAAGCTATATTGCACTCCAAAAGAGCTAATATTTACTATCTTGAAAAATGTAGAGTTATGCAAAAAGATGGACGGATACTCTATCTTAGTGAGGC
>JAMONX010000083.1 GCA_027066435.1 Campylobacterales bacterium | reverse complement strand
GAGGTTTTTAAAAGTGGTGGGATTTACTTTGCTATAAAGTACTCAAATGCAAATGAAGCTTTTAAAGAGATAGCTTTTAAAACAAAAGAGGCAAATCTCATAAAAAGTTTATATGATGGTGTTTTGAACTTAAAAAAATTAGACTTTGAGATAGAGAAGACAAATTTAAGCCTTAAAAATGCTCATATAGATATAAAGAGAAAAACAGAGCAGTTTGAGAGTGGTCTGATAGATAGTAGCTTTTTAGACTCTGCGATTTTAAATAAGACAAAATTACAACATCAACTTTTAAACCTAGAGTCTTTGAAATTTTCAACTGAAAATAGTTTTAAAAATATCAGCAATATTAACTATAAAGATATAAAACTTCCAGAGTTTAAAAGTGTGCAAAAAGATGAATTTATAAAAAATAGCCTTGAAATTGCAAGTAAAAAAGTACAAAAAGATGAGCAGAGAAATCTAAAAAATATGACAATATCTAGCTATCTTCCAACTTTTTCTCTATTTGGAGATTATAACCACAAAGATGATGAGTTACAGTTTTTTAAACAGGCAAAAGAGTATAAAAGTTACGGAGCTAAAGTTACTATGCCGATATTTGCAGTTAATAGAAGTAGAGATATTGAGATTAGAAAACTAGAGTATCTAAAAGCAAAAATATCTTTAAATGAGCAGAAAAAGATCTCCTTAAATGAGTTTTTAAGTATTGAAAATAGTATTTTAATTTTAAAAAAAAGAGTTAAAATTGCAAAAGAGGATCTTTTACTTTACGACTCTTTGATAAAAAATACAAGTGAGGGAGTGAGTGGGGGAGAGAAAACTGATGATGATTTACTCACTCTTAAAAACTCTAAAAATATAGCTAAGCTAGATGTTGAAATTTATGAGATAGATACAAAATTAGAGATATTAAAACTTTATGCAAAGATGAGTAATGAGATTTAGTAATTTTATGAATGAGTGGCTTTATGGTGAGAGTGCTTATTATTCTAAGTATCGCCAAATTGGTAAAGGTGGAGATTTTTATACAGCGGTTAGTTCAAGTATGTTTTTTGGTGGGAGCATTGCAAATCGCTTAATTAAAACTATAGAATCAGGCTTTTTAGACAAAAATTGTGCTGTTGTTGAGATAGGGGCTCATCAGGGGTATATGTTGGCTGATATTGTTCAATTTATCTACACTCTAAAGCCTAAACTTTTAGATACTTTAGAGTTTATAATCATCGAACCGCATCCTGAAAATATAGAGGCACAACTTAAATATTTTAAAGACTCTTTTGGAGATGTTGTGAAGTTAAAACACTTTAACTCTTTAGAAGATGTGAGAAAAAAGAGTGCTTTTGTTGTGGCAAATGAGATATTTGATGCATTTGCTTGTGATGTTGTAAAAGATGATAAGATGCTTTTTATGGACGGATTTACTCCTATTTTTAAAGAGCCGAGTGATGATATAAAAGCTCATTGTAAAAAGTATAATATAAAAAGTGGTGAGATTGGTATGGGTTATGAAGAGTTTGCTAAAAGTTTAAGTGAAGCATTTGAGAGTTTTGAATTTATTTGTTTTGATTATGGTGAGAAGGAAAAAAGGAGTGATTTTTCTCTTCGCATCTATCATGAGCATAAAACTTATCCATTTTTTTCATTAACTAATTTTGTAGAAGATGAAAAACTAAAACCAAAAGATGTGAGTTTAGAGTCTCTTTATAAAAAAAGCGATATCACATATGATGTAAATTTTGAACACTTAATAGATGCATTTTTAGAAAATGGTTCAAAATTAGTATTTTTAAAAACACAAATGGCAATGCTTGTAGAGTTTGGCATAATAGAGCTTTTAGATACTCTTTCAAAAAATGTAGATGAAAAAACATATAAATCTGAGATGAACCGTGCAAAAGTTTTAATAGACCCATCTTTTATGGGAGAGAGGTTTAAGGGAGTTTTATTTAGAAAACAATGATACAATATAAGTTCATTTTAATTTAAGGTAGGGGAAAATGATAAAGATAAAAGTAAATGGTGAGTTTAGAGAAGTAGAGGCAGATATAAAAGTAGGCACTTTGTTAAAAGAGCTAGGAATTGAAGAGAAGACTATGGCAAGTGCTGTAAACATGGAAGTTGTAAAAAAAGAGAATTGGGATAGTTATGTTATAAAAGATGGCGATAAGGTTGAGTTTTTGCACTTTGTTGCTGGAGGTTAGAGTAGTCTCCAAGGAGTCATGGTTTGACTTTTGACTTCTTTAAAATCCTAGAAATTCCAGAACTTGATAACCCTAAAAATCTAGCAACTTCACTTTGTGTAAAACCATCTTTGGTAGCTTTTTGTATCTGAGTATCTCTTTGGCTTTTTGATAAATCTTCTTTAAAGTACTTTTTTAGTTTTAATTTTTGAATTATTTTTTTTGGGTCTCTTTTATAGGCTGTTGACTCTTTTTGAAATTGCTCTATTTTTTCAAACTCTTCTTCTGTCATCTTTATATCTAGTGATTTTAAAAGTTCACTTGTGCTATCAAACCATTGCAATATAAAACTATCATTCATGCAGACTCTAAGTTGATTTTTTAGTATGCCATGTATTCTCTAAATCCTGATTCCCTATACTCTTACAATCTCCGATCTTCTTCTTTTCAAAAATTGCACTTCGGATTTATACTTTGGATACTTGCATTAAAATTTAGTATATAAAATATTTAGCTTTCAACTAATTTATCATTTGCAAATTGATGTAAAACAGAATTTATAAGTGTTTGGTATGGTATCCCTTTTGAAATAGCTTTTGTTTTAATTTTTATGATATCTGCTTCAAGAGGTTTTATGCTTATTGCTTTTCTTTTCTCAACATTTGCTTTTATAGTAGTCCTAAAAGCTTCAATTGTTTCTTTACTAGCTGTTTTATAATGTCCTGCTTCTAAATCAATCATTACTTTGGCTTCTTCTTTTTGCATCTCTTCCCATATTTTTTTTTCTTCTTCTGTAAGTTTTACTTTTTCCATAATTTAACCTTTTAATAAATAAAATTGTTGTAATAAAGCCTCTTATTATTGGGCTTTATTACCTAAGAAAATTTTTGTATATTTATCGCTTTCATATAAAGTTTTATAAAAAATTTCATCATCATTTTCAATAAACGGAACTACACAAATTTTTTGCCCTATTTGAATAAATAAAATCTTTTGATTAGGGTATTTTTCAGGGCTAAAATGCTCTTCTTGAACTTTGTCAAAATTTTTTTATACTTTTTATAATATTGTAATTCCTAATGCTCTAGCCGACCCATTCGTACACCTAGCCGTTTTTAACTCGGACACCCTAAAGTAAAAAATTTCTAAGTATCGGATTATAACACAAGTGTCCGAAAAGATTTCAAATTTTGTTAATTTTTGACCTCAATTTTCTCATAGATTCACTCTCTAACTCTATTCTGTGAGATGAGTGAACAACTCTATCTAAAATAGCATCAGTGATAGTGTCATTATTCAGATAATCATACCATTTAGATACTGGAAGTTGTGATGTGATTATTATTGAATTTATCTCTATTCTATCTTCCAAAAAGACTTTATATAAGCCATTCAAAAGGGATTACTATTATTGATGTAAGTGGTGAATAATCCACCATCATATATTTCGTTTAATCCATAGACTAGGAATCCTCCTAGTCTAAACAATCCCTCTAATTAAACAAATCCTCCAAAAAGCCGATATATAGAGATAATAAATTCCAAACAAGGGTTATCTCTTATGAAACTACACTATAAAAGTCTACTGCTATCCACAATAACAGCCATCATACTTACAGCTTGTGGTGGCGGAGGAAGTGATAGTACACCAGATACAAGTATTGCACCAGATCCGACACCTATCACAGAAAGTACTACACTAGCTAAAGCCCAACTAGGTGCTTTGTCAGGTGCTACAGTAGAGATACATGAACTAGGCGTAACTCCTTACAAACTTCTTTATACAGAAACAACCAGTGCAGGAGATAGTGTAGAAAAAACAGGGAACTTTGATTCCCATCATGATAGCTTAGAAGATGAAAAATTTTACCTCTATACAGTCAGCAATGGTTTAGATGTAGATGCCAATGATGATGGAGTTATGGATGCTATCCCTACGGTCAATAATGGTTCATTTCATGCCATTGTCCAAGGTAAAAGTGTTAAAAAAGTAAAAGGAGACTTTAAAGTCACTATTGCTAGTGAGTTACTTTATCAAAAAGTCAAAGCAGACATCGATGAAACAACACAGCTAGAAGAGAAACTCTCCTCATCCGCTAAAGAGATATTTCAAAAAGGTATCGATGACGATATAGAAATCACTAATGAGGATATCTTACAATACAATCCAGTAGAACACAAAGAGGTCTTTCAAGAAGCGTACCAAGAGAAACTTCCAGAGATTATCAAAGATATCCATGATGATAAAAAAGAGCTAGAAAAACTTGCCCCTACTGCCAATGCAGGTGTTGATAAAAGTATCATGATAGGTGAAGATATAACACTAACAGCAAATGGATTAGACTTAGATGGGAAAATCATAAGCTATAGCTGGGTTGAAAATGGTGATGTGTTAAGTGAGAAACAACGTTTTACCTATGCACCAAATAGCATAGGATTACACACACTTACGTTAACAGTAACAGACAATGATAATTTAAATGCTAGTGATAGAATTAATATCACAGTAAGTGAACAGCCAAATACGCCACCTACCGCAAGAAGTAAATCGATCTATGTATCAGAAGATACAAAACAAAGCTTTGATTTAGAGGGAAGTGATAAAGAAGGCGATACCCTTACCTATAAAGTATTAACCACACCCGTGTATGGACAACTCAGTGGTAAAGCACCAAGCCTTAGCTACACACCAAATGCAAACTTTAATGGTGATGATAGAGTGATATTTGTGACCAATGACGGAAAAGCTGATTCACAAAAAGCCATCGTCAAGATATATGTAGAGCCCAGTAATGACAATCCAGAGATTCTCTTTGATGGAGATAGTATCAGCACAAAAGAAGATACAGCCAAAAGATTTACACTAAAAGCAGAAGACCAAGAAAAAGACACCTTGACTTATACCATCACACAAAAACCAAAATTTGGAACACTCACCCATAAAAAAGATAGTTTTACCTATACCCCAAAAGAGAACTTTAATGGAAATGATAGCTTCATCGTAACAGTTGAAGATGGTAATGGTGGAGAGGATAGTAAAGAGATAACGATTCAAATCACCCCTGTGAATGATGCCCCGACTATGGATATAGGCGAGAGTAAAAGTATGTTGGCAGGAGAGAGTTTGACATTAAGAGCAAATGCAAAAGACATTGATGGAAAAGTTGTAAAATATGCATGGTATGAAGATAAAGAACTGCTTTCTAGTCAAGCAACATTGGTGTATACACAAGAAGAAGTAGGAAGTCATACCATAACCCTTACTATTACAGACGATAAAGGTGCAACAACAACCGATAGAGTGGTCATACATGTAGCAGAACTACCAAATGTTAAACCAAAAGCAGAAAATATTTCTATCAAGATGAAAGAAGATACAACAACCAATATCACACTAAAAGCAAGTGATGATGACGAAGATATACTGACATATAAAATAGTACAAAATCCAACACATGGAACAATCAGTGGTACAATACCCAACATTGCCTACTCACCTGTAAAAGATTACTTTGGAATAGATAACTTTACATTTAGAGCAAATGATGGAAAAGATGACTCAAATGTTGCTAAAGTCACTATTACCATCGAAGATGTAATAGAAGCAGATAAAGTAAAACCAATTATCACACTACACGGAACTGCAACTATCACCGTTATCCAAGGTAAAAAGTATACAGAGTTAGGTGCTACTGCAACGGATGATAGAGATGGTACAGTCACTGTAAAAAGAATAGGTACCGTCACCACTACTAAAGTCGGTACTTACACAGTGACTTATACAGCAACAGATAAAGCCGGTAATAAAGCAACTAAGACAAGAACTGTTAAAGTTGTTCTTCCAAAAGATATTGTAAAACCAGTGATTACCTTAAATGGTGCAACAACTATCACCGTTATCCAAGGTAAAAAGTATACAGAGTTAGGTGCTACTGCAACGGATGATAGAGATGGTACAGTCACTGTAAAAACAACAGTTACCGTCACCACTATTAAAGTCGGTACTTACACAGTGACTTATACAGCAACAGATAAAGCTGGTAATAAAGCAACTAAGACAAGAACTGTTAAAGTTGTTATCGCTCCAACGATAAAAAAATTCTATTCAGCAACTCAAACACTATTACGAGTTATGATAGATAACCGACCTGAAGAAGGATACTGGGTAGGTATTTTTACTAACGATAAAAAAAATACACATGAATATCTCTATAAAACTAAGACACTGCGAACATTTGAGGATGCTTTAATAAAAACAGAAGAGATTTCTGCTGGTACGGATATGCTGCTTATTGCACAAGTCTTTAAAAAAGATTCATGGGAGGTTTTAGCCACTTCCAATCCTCTGGAAATTCTAGCTAAACCTACATTAACGCTTAGTGGTCCAAAAATATCAAGACTGTCAGATGGAAACTTTAAATTAGTATTATATAAGGGAGAAGTGTACCCGGTATCTAATATAAAAACCCAATCGATACTGAATAATATCAACATAACAGTAGAGAAGAATACACCTAGTTATGGAAATTTACGTACAGACAGAGTAATAAAGAAAACGTATCTATTTTCTGCAAGTAACCCTAAAAAATCGACTCTTACGGCAGAAGTAAAATTAGAGGTTGACGTAATAGAAAATCCACTATCCCTAATGATTATACAAAAACTAGGGCAAAATTCATACCCCAGCAATTTCACAACAGTGGGAAATAAAACATATTTCACGGCAAATATGGGTAATGATATAAATCTATATATAACAGATGGTACAAGCGGAGGAACACGTTTTTTGGAGAGACTTGGAGATAAACTTTCTATCTCTACTGGCAAATTTATGGTGATAAACGGTTCATTATTCTTTGACATAATAAACTTGGTATACAATACTAAATTTGATAATGCATATCTCATGAAAGCAACAGGAGACAAGGTCACCGTGATAGATAGCATGAGCACACAGACCTATTCACAGCAATATCAAATGATAACACTAATTAGGGATGAAAACGATAAATTATTATACAGAATTAAAGGTGATTATTATCTCTATAATCCAAGCACAGGAAGTAAGACCGTCTTTAATGGCGTAATATAGTATAAGATTTTATTGTTTTCTAGTATGCATGGTAAAATAAACTAGCCTGCATACTTTAATTAAAACTCAATCATAAAATCAAAGTTAAAATAATCCTCCAAAAAGCCGATATATAGAGATAATAAATTCCAAACAAGGGTTATCTCTTATGAAACTACACTATAAAAGTCTACTGCTATCCACAATAACAGCCATCATACTTACAGCTTGTGGTGGCG
>JAMONX010000082.1 GCA_027066435.1 Campylobacterales bacterium | reverse complement strand
TGGAGTATTTTTTATAAAGTTCATTTGATATATTTTGCTCTTGAAGTTTTGATTGTTCTTTTAGTTTTAGTGGAACTTTGGTAAAAATACTCTCTTTGGAGAGAAGATAGTAAAACAGTACAAATCTATCAAATTCCATCTCAAAAAGATTAAACTCTTCAAAAGAGTCAGAGTGGTCTATATAGAGACGAAGTTTATGAAAATTTGAAGTGATGATATATCTACATGATGGGTGGTTATTTTTATAGTTAAATGCCTGATTTACGATACTATCCATCGATTTTGTTTTTGTGGATTTTAGCTCTATCACAGCTATGACTTTATCATCATGTAAAATCGCACCATCTGCTTTTTTGTTATTGCTTTGGTTTTTAAACTCTGTTGTTAGGTTAAAATCATTGGCAGGATTTAGTGTGTAGCCTAGCACTTTTACAAAGATATCTTCTAAAAAGCCGTATTGGTATTGTTCTTCTTTGGAAGTTTTGATATTTTCTATCTTTGAAAGAAAATTAGCTTTATAGCTCTCATAAGCCTTTTGTATAGGAGTTTGATCTAAGTTTTTTAAATGGCTTCTAAGAACTGAGTTTTGAAAAAGTGGCATTGTTTCTCCATAAATTATTCTCAGTCATAGTATATCACAAACCTAACTACAAATGACACGAGGAGTTTCACTTAAGGGAAAACCTAAAAAAGGGAACGCATACTCATATCCATATGGGGGGGTGATTTTTTACACTAATAAAAATATACCTACCCGACTGATTTTAGCTCTATTCTGTTGCTTTTTTTGAAAAAAATAACCAAAAAACTAAGGAAAAAGTATTGATTTTGTATTCAAACTTGGAATATAACATAAAAAACAGGAGGAATTATCATGAAGACTTAAACAACCATTAGAGTAGAAGAAACAAGCTATTCTCAAGACCATTTTTGCTATCTCTTCTTTTAATAAAACAGTAAAAATATCTATTTTATGTTGTTTTAATAATAATTTAGCTAAATTTCCTAGTGAAAGATGATTATAGTTACATCTTTAGTCTGCTTTATATTGATGACTTTCTGTTAACAGTAAAATTCACCTAAAAATCAAACTTATTATTAGATTTTCAACCACTTTAGAAATATGGTGTATTAAACAAAAAGGATTCTCAATGGCAGAATTAGTAAATGGAACAGTTAAATGGTTCAACAGCGAAAAAGGTTTCGGATTTATCGAACAAGAAAATGGTGGTAAAGATGTATTCGTACACTTTCGTCAAATTAACAGCAATGGTCACGACCGTGTTTCACTAAACGATGGTCAAAAGGTTACTTTTGAACTTGGTAAAGGTGAAAAAGGTCCTCAAGCAGAAAATGTTACAGGTCTGTAATCTTTCACTATGAGCAGATTTACTCTGCTCATAGTCTTTAAACAACCTCTTTTTAAAACCTTCCAACCTAAACTTAGTAATAATTAAAAAAGTTTGACTTTAAGTGTAAGTCATATATACTGTATGAAAGATTATACGATTAACAAATTTGAATCAAAGGAGAGATCGTGGCAAAAGGTAAGAATACTCAAAAAACAGTTAAGAAAGCACCAGCAAAGACTTTAAAAGAAAAGCGAAATGACAAGAAGTTAAAAAAAGCTAAAAGTTAAAATTGCTGTGTCCATATTATTACAAAGCTCAACAATTTATTAAATATTAAAAAAATAGGATTACTAATGGCTAAAACAAACTACACTTATGAAAAACGGGCTCGTGAATTGGAAAAAGAGAAAAAAAAAGAAGAAAAGCGTAAAAAAAAATTAGCTCAAAATAGTGATGAAATACAAAAAGAAGAAGTACACGGGGGCAAAGCTTAATTCTTTTTTTTTAGTGCTAAAATAAGTTCAGATACAACAAAACTGTTAGATAAATGAATTTGAATATTTTTAGTTTAAGAAAGTAAGCAAAAAAAGTAGGAGAGTTTGTACTAAAGATGATAGACTAAAATTCATTAGTCTATCTACCTTCTTTTAAAATGCTACATTCCAATCTGGACTGCAAGAAACATCAGATGTGTATGAATGAAATCCGCCTTCATCCAACCAAGCTACTCTATAGTGTCCTCCACTACATCCAAAAACAACTGTTGGATCAAGATTTGAAGGAATTGGACCTGTAAACTCATCTGGATCAATGGCAACTACTTTATCGCTATCTACAGATATTACGATAGGTAGAGGATTGTTTTCTATAACTATAGATCCATTAACCTTTTTTGATAGTGGTCCCATAGGTTCAACAACAACATCACCTGGAGTAGTTGTGCCAGGATTAATAATTGGAGGATATACGATAATTCTCTCTTCCTCTAAAACTATTGGTTTAAATCCTCCACCATTATCTACAGTATCAGTATCATTACATCTTCCTTTATGTCCTATAAATTCTAAAACTCCTTTGACTGCACCGCCACTATTAGAACGATAGTTATGTACCCCAAGTTCTAATTGATAATTTACTCCGTTACCACTATAAGGAAAATTTGCTATACCAGATGCTACATTTCCCCAACTAGCCATAGTTGCTTGTGAGTTTTGAGTCTGTTCAACAATTCTTACAGTACTATTACTACCAAGATTTTTAAGGTCAATATATCCTGTATTATCTGTCTTTAATCCTTCGATTTTAACACTTCCACCACCACAACTACAAAATTCAGATTTTAATAGATGATCTGTATTTGATGTTTTTGCAAAATTAAACCAGTTATATGAGTTATCCCAAACAGATGGAACTGCATTATGTACAGTTGGTTGATTCCCAGCACTATCTTTCCAAGTTATAGCTTGGCTTAAATCTATTTGGATTTTCTCTTTACAGCTCTCTGGAAGTGTAGGATCAGCTGGATCTGGATCAGCAGTCATCGTATCACAGCTTCTATCATTTTCTTGGTTATTGTTGTAGTAAGTATCTACTCCTTTTGTTATAGATGCACAGTTTGTTAGAGTATCGCCTTTTGTCTGCATAGTTAATATGATTGGAGGTATTGGTGAGTATGCTCCAGTTAATTCACAACTCATTGTACTACCACTATATATAGTTGGTGTTGGTGTACAATTCCAAGGTATAGCACTAAGATGGGTGATATTTGCACCATTTGGTACTACATCTTCAACTACAAGAGTCTCATTTGCAGGAAGTGAACCACTAAATGATATCTCAAATATACCATAATTTAAACCATCTCTATTGTACTGTTTTACCAATTTTTTCTTAATACCTATATCACCCTCTTTAGGATTTTCTACAACACACATAGAGAGTCTAACACTATCAACTATTGTTTGATCTTTTACAACTACATCAAGATTTGAGATTCCAGAGTTTAAAAGAGATAAAAAACTTCCTATCTGATTTTGAGTAATTGTATCGTAAATAGGCGATAAATCATCTATAATATGTGCTGTTCCTCCATTTAAAGTTGCTATGCCATTGCTGTTTGGATTATATAAACCAGCTTTGTTTGCTGTAAAATTCCCAAAAAATATCTTGTCATTTATAGAGCCTTGAGTAGCTGCTTTTGTATTTACAAGTAATTGGGCTTTTGTTATAGTAGAGTTAGTAGGCAGAGTTAAACTATCTCCAAAGACTCCTATCTTCTCAACAATACTCTCATCATAAGCTATCAACGATGGATGCGAACTAACTATTGAAGGTGGATTTGCAGAATCTATTGGTAGTACAAAATCATCACCATTTCCACCCCAAATTTGCACTAAGTTTTCACCCGCAGCCTCTTTGCATTCTAGTTTATCTGGTATTTCTGGTACTGGTATACCTGTTGGTTTTTCTTTTGGAGTACAAGCAGCAACTGCTATAAAATCTACATTTGTAGTTATTCCAAAGAAAATATCAAGATAGTTTTGTCCTGATTGAACTCTTGTAAGCAAACTTTGTCCTGATGGATTTGCAATTTGTGATAAGTCTTTAAAATATATATTTGTGTTAATGCTATTCCAGTTTGTTCTGATATCACTAACCATTCCTATCGCATTATTAGCTTGGGCTTGAAATAATCCATTATCTATACTGCCTATTTCATATATATCCTGATATGATGGTGTATCAGTAAATCTATAACCATACTCTTTTAGCCCTAGGACTATAATACCTTGTGTTAAATTTGTTGGTAAATTGTCTAATGTTTCTGCAAAGAAATTTGGATTATTTATACTTGCAAAGTAGTCATATGGATTAACATAACCATATGGAGTGTAGACATTTAACACAGATAATAGAGCTGGTTTAGGATTTGTTGGTTCGCTATTTGTTGTATTAAAATTATCAGCTATGCCATACATAAATATCTGTTTTGATTCATTATCTTTACACTCTAACTTATCAAATACTTCTTCATATGGTTTTAGTTTATCCTCTCTATCTCTTTTTTCATAAGCTTTTTGTGATGCTTCATCTTTGCTAATTCTTAGTATTTTATCCGTTACATTACTAAGTGTTATTTGATCTGCTGTTATACTAGGACAAGGACCACCTGTATAGTCACTATCACAAGGAGCAAGTTTTGATAAATTAACCTGTGTGAAATTTAAAAGTTTTTCCACCATAGATTCAATAGATAGTTGATGTGCCTCTTTGACTTCAAAACCCAAGCCAGCAAATTTATCTAAATTAGAACTATAAGCAGCCAAAAATGCTTTATTTTGTTTCTCACTGCCATCTAACTTAAACTCATCTTCTAAAAGTTTTTTTACATCTTCAATATTATTAACCATTCTACACGGTCCACACCAAGAAGCATTGCCACTTTTTATATATGCTAAAATTCCTTCTGTTAACATATTGTAAGGAGATATAGCCTTTTCATCTTTTGATACAACGATAAATTTATCTCCATCAAAATAACTAGTAGTTCCTATACCTATATCTTTTGGAGGAGAGAGTACAGCAACAGTTTTATTTGGATCAAAAGCTCTTGCTTTCTCACACCCCTCATCACTTCTATTTTTATCTGTACAGATTTTTACATCATACTCACTTTGGGAAATTCCCTCAGTTTCAGCTTTTTTTTCTGGTGGTAGAGATGACTCTTCTCCACCACATCCACTAAAATATAACATAGTTATAGTCACGAGTGATAATGCGGTTATTACTCTCATCCTGTATCCTTTGAAATTGATTTCATTTGACAAAAGTTAGATTCTTTTATATCAATGATATAAAATCTTAACAAAAGAGTGTGATGAAGTGTGATGACAAACTGAAATTTAGTGAGTAATTAAATATACTCACTAAATTTTTATGGATGAGTTATATTTTTAGCTGATAAAACTCTATTTTTTGCAGATTGGTTTAATAAAATATCATCTAAAATATCTCCAGCTTGAATCCCACCTTGTGTAAAATAGAAGCTCAATCCTGTTCTTATTATTGACCCATAGACAAAATTACTACTATCTATGGCATCAACTTTTCCAAGAAAAAGATCAAATCCAACTCCCTTGTAATTTTCTACTACAAAAAATGGATGAGAGTTATGTACCTCTACATGATAAGTTTTTGTTGTTGAGGAGGTTATGTTAGAGTTTTCTACTCTAATTACATTTACTACACCGTTATTTTGGCTACTTGCTGTAGTAACTAGTTTTAGCTTTGTATAATTATTGCTATCTTGAAATTCTACCAAAAAACTTGTATTGGTTGATTGAACCATTGAAGAGATATTTGCACTATTGTTCATAGGTGTGAAAGTTGTATCATTATGTACTATTTCATTGTTATCAACACCATATATATCATCTTGAATAATAGCCAGTATTTTGTAGATTTTGTCTCCAGGATCAAAGGTAATAGGGTTTATGATAGATCCTATAGTACTACCATATGGTAAATTTGTACCAGTTATACCATTTATGTCTGCCTGTGATGCTATAAGTTTATATTTAAATCCATTTGCATTAAAAATAGCACTTGATCCACTACAAGATATTTTTTGAGCAGGAAGGGGTACATCATGCATAGGTTTAGTATAATTAGTAGAGTTTACCTGAGCCATATTGATTATAGTTTCGTCTATATTATTTAGATAGTTTTGTTCAAATGTAGTTTGTTGGGTATTTATGCTCCATCCTGAGTTATATACCTCATTTTTTATCTGTAAAATATCGTTTTGGTCTATAAAAATATTTTTTAACTCTCTTTTTTCAATATAACCACCTCCTTGATTGCTATCCCAATCTTCAAAAGCAAAATACTCTTTGTTTGTTAAATCAGCACAAATATCTGCAACAGGAGTATATATAAGTGGTGTATTATTACCCGCTTTTGGTGTTGCTATTACTATATGATTTGATGCATTAAAATCTGAACTATTTGCATCTAAAATTTCTGCAGATATATCATTTAACTCACCAAGTATATAGTCTATAGTATTAGCATAAGTTGATGTTTGTTGAGCAGAAGATGACTCTATCGAAGAGTGAATAACTTCTGCTATCTGATGTATAGTGTTACTTTGAGTTGAATTTTTTTCTAAATAGTTATCAAGTATCTCTAGGCTGTTAGAAACTCCTATGTTTGAGCTTATTATATTTTTAGCATCACTTAAAGATAGTGCAGGCATAGCTTTCATCTGTGCCGAAATTAGAGCACTTATGGGGCTTATAAAGACTTTATCATTTGCATTTGAACCATTTGCAGGATAGTAGTATAAAACTTCAGTAGAGATAGTACGAGAAGAAGTGCTACCATCAGCAAACGGCCCATGATCTATAGACCCTACTGGAATTTGAGCTAACAGCTCTTTTGTTGAATCAAAATTACTTAGTGTAAAACTACCATCAGCCAAAGTTGTAGCATAAGTCTCATCTAAGCAACTCATATTAGAGTTACTATCATGACAGACATAAGCACCTTCTATATAACCATCTCCTACAAAACCTGTTTTAGTATCACTTTCACTACTTGGAGTACCACTATCTCCACCACAACCACCAAAAACTAAAAGCATTGAAGCTATCATAAGTGAGTATTTTATTTTCATAAATTAAATCCTTTTTTTAGGTAGTATAATAAAAAAGTGTGATGAAGTGTGATTTATTTTAGTGTATACCCTTTTCCATATACATTTTCTATAAGATTTTTAGGTAGTTTTTTCCTTAAAAGACTTATTTGGGATTTTACAGAATCTATAGATACCTCTTTATCAAACTTATCTTCCCATACAACAGCCATGATATCAGCATAAGTTACACAAAAACCTCTTTTATCTATCAAAAGGCTTAAAAGCAGTCTCTCTTTTTGTGTCAACTCTATCTCTTTATTGATATATAAAAGTTGCATGGTGGGTTTGCTCCAAATATGGTGTTCATCTAAAGGAACTAGTAGGTTTCTAGACTCTAGTAACTCTTTTGCTAAAATTGATAAAGCTTTTTTAAAATCTTTTGGACTAACTGGTTTTACAAGATATTTTGTAAGCTTTAAGTCAAGAGCTTTTAAAAGTTTCTCTTCATCTGTATGTGCTGTTAACATAATTATTCTAATATCTTTATCTTTTTTTCGAATCTCTTTTGCTACACTAAGACCATCTACATCTGGAATATTAATATCAAGTAAAAGTACATCAGGAGAAAATTTTTCATAAAGCAAAAGTGCCTCTTTACCATTTGTAGCAAGATATACTTTTTTAAAATAACTTCTTAAGTATTCACTCATATTAGCTTGTACATCTAACTCATCTTCAACATATAAAATTGTATAGTTTTCAAGTATTGCTCTCATGCATCTCCTTTTTGATTTTTATAGTAAAAATTGCACCATTTGTACTATTTCTAACATTTATATAGCCTTTCATATTATGCTCTATTATAATTTTTGCTATATACAGACCTAATCCCGTACCGCCTGATCTATTTTTAGTTGTAAAATATGGATTAAAAATCTGCTCAATCACAGATGTATCTATGCCCCCTGCATTATCTTCTATAGATAAAAAAATATCTTTATCAAACTCTTTTAACAAAATATTAATCCTCTTATCTTTAATCTCTCTCGCATTTAAAATCTCTAAAGCATTATTTAAAAGAATTATAATAACCTGCATAAATTCACTTTTATAACTTATAATACTTATGTTTGACTCTTTTTCAAAATTTACCTCTATATCTTTTAAGCTGTTTTTCATCAGCATCTTAACATCATAAATTACATCCGTAATATAAAATTTTGTCATCTCTTTTTTTATCTTAAATATATCTCTAAAATCTTCAATAGTTTGTGACATATGTGAAGTTAAAGATGCTGCTTCATCAATTTTGCTTTCTATAAAAACTTCATCTTTTTTCATCTCTACAGCTCTATCTATATTCATCAAAATTGCATTTATATTCATCAGTGGCTGCCTCCATTGATGAGCAATAGAATCAATCATTTCACCCATACTAGCTAGACGACATTGATGAAGTAACATTTGCTCCTGCTCTAATCTCTTATCTAACTCTTCTTGAACTCTATATTCAAGCCCCTCATTTAAAATATTTAACTCTTTTGTCTGCTTATCTATCTCTTTTTGTAAAGTTTCATTATAAGATAGAAGTCGCTCTTTCTCTCTTATTTTAACTTTTTCATATGCAAAAAGTATCAGTGAAGTTGTGAGAATAGTTGAAAAAAATGTTATAAATTCTATAACACTGTATGGATAATCAGTAAAAATAAGATAAAACATAAAAAGTAAAAATAGAGATAAAAAGAGTACTCCTCCACTCTTATCAAGCAAAAAAAATACAAATACCAAAAGAGCTACCATCCACAATATACGAGCAGAATTTTGAGGTACAAAAAAGAAGATAATAACTAAAAGTATAAAAGCCAGAATGAAAAAAATCATAGCTAAAATTCGATAATACTTTTTTTCATTACGCAAAATAAAAAAACCAAATAGTAAAATTACACCAAAAAATATTTGAGAAATACCTGCTATCTTATTGTCCAAAGAAATACGATAAAATCCAAAAAGAATAATACCAACACCAACACAAAATGATATAATAAGCAAAGCTCTAACTTTATATCTAAATATCCACTCATTTTCACTAAAACTATCTTTTGGTCTAAAAAAATATTTCAATTTTTCCATATGCTTAAACTTTTTAATTATTATATCAAATTTATATATAAAAGTGAAAAAATATCTTCACTATTTAAGTTAAATTTTTAAAAAGCCTTTTGAGAGTTTGCAAATGTTATAATTTTTTACCAAAAATACTATAACTTAACAATTAGGAATTAACTTGAAAAAAGTAGAACTTCTTTCTCCTGCAGGAAATTTTGAAAAATTAAAAATTGCATTGGCTTATGGTGCAGATGCAGTTTATGGAGGGGTTAGTCATTTTTCTCTTCGTATTCGTTCGGGTAAAGAGTTTGATTATGATAGCTTTAAAGAGGCTATTGATTATACGCATGAAAAAAATAAAAAGATTTATGTAACGATAAACGGCTTTCCCTTTAACAATCAAATCAAACTTTTAAGCGAACATATCCAAAAGATGGCAGATATGACTCCAGATGCAATCATAGTCTCAACTCCAGGAGTTATAAAGTTAGCAAAAGATATAGCTCCAGATATGCCCTTGCATCTCTCAACTCAGGCAAATGTTTTAAACTATTTAGATGCAGAGGTTTATCATCAGATGGGAGTTGAGCGGATAATTGCAGCTAGAGAAGTGAGCTTAAAAGATTTAATCAAAATAAAAGAGCATTTGCCAAACTTGGAGCTTGAGATATTTGTTCACGGTTCTATGTGTTTTGCTTATAGTGGCAGATGTCTTATAAGTTCTCTTCAAAGTGGGCGAGTGCCAAATCGTGGAAGTTGTGCAAATGATTGTCGTTTTGATTATACCCTATATGCCCAAAATCCAGATAATGGAACACTTATGAAAATTGAGCAAGATGAAGGTGGTACACATATCATGAATGCAAAAGATATGAATATGAGTTCACATGTAGATGAGATATTAAAAAGTGGAGTGATTGATTCTTTAAAAATTGAAGGACGAACTAAAAGTCCATATTATGCTGCAGTAACGGCGAGAGCTTATAGGATGGCAATTGATGATTTTTATGAAGATAGATACGATGCAAAAAAGTATGAAGATGAGTTAAGTACAACTAAAAATCGTGGCTTTAGTGATGCATATCTTGTTCAAAGACCACATGAGAGAAATGATACACAAAATCTTGAAACGGCTATGAGTGAAGGAAGTTATGAAGTTTCAGGGTTAGTGTTAGAAGATGGGATTCATTTTATGTGTAAATATAAAACTTATCCGAATGTTGAGATAGAGATGATAGTGCCTGAAAATGTTTGTGTAAAAGAGGTGGAAAATGAGCTTGGGAGAGTCTATATGCGTGAGGGTAAAGCATACATAGAATTTTATAAAATTATAACAAATACAGACAAAGTGTTAGAAAGTGTGCATAGTGGGTATATGTTGCCTATAAAATTACCAGGAACTCTTCCTCCATTTACGATTATGAGACAGAAAGTTTTAACACCAAGCACAATTTTGATAGAATAATCCAAAATTATTTTAAGGGTTTTAAATTATGAAGTTTGTCTCTATTATTATTGGAAGTAAAAGTGATTTCAGTGTTATGACAGAGTGTGCTAATACACTTGATAAGTTTGGAGTTCTTCACGAGCTTATTATCTCTTCTGCTCATAGAAGTCCTGCTAGAACTCACGATTATGTAAAGGGAGCTGAAGAGAGAGGTTGCCATGTCTTTATTTGTGCAGCTGGAATGGCTGCTCATTTAGCAGGTGCGGTTGCTGCTATGACAATAAAACCTGTTATTGGTGTTCCTATGAAGGGTGGAGCTATGGATGGAATGGACGCGATGCTAAGTACCGTTCAGATGCCTTCAGGTATGCCTGTTGCTACAGTTGCTATGGGAAAAGCGGGAGCTATAAATTCTGCTTATCTTGCTATGCAAATTTTGTCTTTGGAAGATAATGATTTAAAAGTTAAGCTTGAAGAAGATCGTATATTAAAATCTAAAAAAGTTGAGAGTGATTCAGTTGATGTGGAGATAAGACTTTAATTGAATGGATGATTACAAAACACTTGAAGCTCTAATTGATGAGGTGGAAGTTATGGATAAAAAAGAGTTAGTAAAAAGTTCAGAAATTATCCACTTCGATAAAAATGTTGCTACAAGTGAGTTTGTAAAAAGTAGCTTTGAAGCAGTTTTGACTCTTCATGAGCAAGTTGTGGATGCAAAAGAACAGACACTCACTCAGTTAAAAGATGAAAATATTTTTCTAAAAGAGTCACTTCGCTCTATTCAAGATATATACACAGAAGATAGAGAGACTATAGAAATACTTACAAAGCAGATAAAATCCCTACAAGATGAGTTAGAGTTTACAAAAAGAAAATATAAACTTATGTGGAATAAGGCAGTGGAGAATTATAAAAAATGAGTCAAGAGAAAAGAGTTCTAAATTTTTCACAGATGCTTTTAAAGTTGCAAACTTTTTGGGCAGAACAGGGTTGCAATATACTTCAACCTTATGATATTCCATCAGGTGCAGGAACTTTTCATAATGCAACTTTTTTAAAAACCCTTGATCCAAAACCTTGGAGTTGTGCATATGTCGCACCATCTCGTCGTCCAACCGATGGAAGATATGGTGAAAACCCTAATCGTCTGGGTGCTTATTATCAGTTTCAAGTTATTATCCAACCAAGTCCTGATGATATACAGGAGCTTTATCTTAAAAGTCTTGAAGCTCTTGGGCTTGATTTGAAAGATCATGATATTCGTTTTGTAGAGGACAACTGGGAATCACCAACTCTAGGTGCTTGGGGGCTTGGTTGGGAAGTTTGGCTTGATGGTATGGAGGTTACTCAATTTACCTATTTTCAGCAGGTAGGTGGATATGCATGTGAGAGTGTTGCCGCTGAAATCACATACGGTACTGAAAGACTTGCTATGTATCTTCAAAACAAAGATAGTATTTATGATATCATCTGGAATGAAAACAGACATGGAATAACAACTTATGGTGATGTTCACAAGAGAAGTGAGTTTGAGTTTAGTAAGTATCATTTTGAGATAGCAGATACTGATATGCTTTTTAAACATTTTGATGACTATTCAAATGAGTGTCTAAGATGCCTTGATGAAAAACTGCCACTTCCTGCTTATGATTATTGTCTATTAGCTTCACATGCCTTCAATGTTCTAGATGCAAGAAAAGCTATTTCAGTAACACAAAGACAAAACTATATTCTTAAAGTTAGAGATCTTACAAAAGGTTGTGCGACCATATATAAGGAGTCGTTAGATGCAACTAAAGAAAATAGTTGAGATTTTAGATAAACTTAGCCCTTTTGAGCTTCAGGAGGAGTGGGACAATAGCGGTCTGATTGTGGGTAGTTTACAAGAAGCGGTAAAAAATATCTATGTTGGTATAGATGTAGATTTAGAGTTATTGGAAGAGATAGATGAAAATTCGCTTCTTATTGTGCATCATCCGATAATTTTTAAAGGGCTTAAAAGATTAGATTTTAGCATTTACCCTTCAAATTTAATTCAAAAAGCGATATTAAAAAATATATCTATCATTGCTATGCATACAAATTATGATAAAACTCATCTAAATCGTTATGTTTTAGAGGAAATTTTAGGTTTTAAGATGCTAGAGAGTGAGGATTACCTTTGTAGTTTTGAAGTTGATATGGGGTTTGAAGAGTTTGCAAAGAAAGTTACTTCATCTTTAGGATTGGAGCATACAAAGACAGTTTGTTCGCATAAACATATAAAAACAGCTTCTATCTGTACTGGTTCTGGAGCTAGTATGATAGAAAATTTAAAGAGCGATTGCCTTTTGACAGGGGATATTAAGTATCACGATGCGTTAGAGGCAAAAGAGAATGGGATATCTCTTATTGAGATAGGACATTATGAGGGTGAAGTGCATTTTGGTGCTTCTATAAAACAAGAGTTGCAAAATTATAGTTTATTTGCTATAATCGCCAATTCCAAAAATCCATTTAGGTATATAACATGAACATTTATTTAAAACAACTTGTAGAGCTTGTAGAGATTGATAAAACAATCGATTCATTTGAACCAAAAGTCCAAGAGATAAGAACATCGCTAGATGCAAAGCTAAAAGAGCAAAAAAATCTTGAAGATAAAATTGAACAATATAAAGAAGATTTGCAAGATAACGAGCTTAAAAAAAGAAAAAATGAGTTGCATCTTAAAGAGTTAGCAGAGAAGTTAACATCTATAAGTGGTAAAAGTGCTTCTGTTAAGACTGAAAAAGAGATGAAATCCTTGCAACTTGAAGAGGAGATTGCAAAAGAACAGATTGATTTTGCAAATGATGAAATTGAGAGGTTTGATAAAATTACAGAACAAAAAGAGTCTGAAATAGAAACGTTTTCTCAAGATATAACAGCTATGCAAGATGAGTTATCAACACTTCAACAAGATACTGATAAAGAGTTGAAATTGTTAGATGATGAGCGAATGAAAGTTTTTGATAATAAACAAAAGCTAATGTCTGAAATGAACCAGAATATCATCGTTTTTTATGAAAAGATAAGAAGATGGGCTGGAAATACAACAGTAGTTCCTGTTAAAAAACAAGCATGTTATGGATGCTATATGAGAATAAATGACCACACATATGCAAATGTTATAAAAGCTGAAGAGATTACTACTTGCCCACATTGTGGTAGGATTTTATATCTTGACCCTCAAACCCAAGAAGAAGAGGAAGAAGAGACCCCAAAGAGTTAGTATTTGACTGTTTTTAGCTTTTTTTACTACTGTATTGCTTTGATAATTTATATCTTAGCGATACCCTTTCTTGTAATTTTATCATTTAGCAAAAAATATAAGAACTCTATACCTGCTCGTTTTGCACTATTTAAAAATCCACCGTTTGAAAAAGAGGGTATTTGGTTTCATGTTGCATCTCTTGGTGAAGCAAAATCGTTAAAACCACTCATAGATGGATTAAGTGGTGTTAAAAATATTTCAACAATTACCCAAACAGGCTACAAAGAAGCTGGTAAATTAACAAAACATTATCGTTATCTTCCATTTGAGATATTGCTTCCTTTTTGGATAAGAAAAAATAAAACTTTAGTAGTATGTGAAGCAGAGCTTTGGTATATGCTCTTTTTTATAGCTAAACAAAAAGGTGCAAAAACCTATCTTATCAATGCTAGGATATCTGATAAATCATACAGTAGTTATATGCGATTTAGGTGGTTTTATAAAAAAGTATTTGAACAGATAGATATGGTATTTGCACAAAGCCAAAAAGATAGAGATAGGCTTGAAAAGCTAGGAGCTAAAAATATAGAAGTTGTTGGAAATATAAAAGCCTTTCAAAAGATAAAAGTAAGCAAAAACCTTAGTAAGCCAAAAGAGGAGATAATAACCTTAGCAAGTACACATAAAGAGGAAGAGGCGTTGATCCTAAAGTATCTAAAGCTTGAAAAAGACCAAAAGCTTATCGTAGTGCCAAGACACCCAGAGAGATTTGAAGAGGTAGATAGATATTTAAGATCTTATGCTAAAAATCTATCTCTTAGTTATCATAAATTTAGTCAAAAAGAGAGTTATGATAGTGATATTGTTTTAGTAGATGCAATGGGTGAACTTATAAATATCTATGCAATTAGTGATATTGTGATACTTGGTGGTTCATTTGTAGAAGGAGTTGGAGGACATAACCCTTTGGAGCCTGCTCATTTTGGTTGTAAAGTCATAAGTGGAAAACATATTTTTAACCAAGAAGCTCTTTTTTCTTTGGTTAAAGGGATAGAAATAGTGTCAGTAGAAGATATAAATGGTACAATGAAAAAATTAAAAAGCACACAAATAGAAAGTAGTGTAGATATAAACCCCATAATAAAAGAGTTATCAAAATGAATGAAAAAGCATATAAATTATTAGCAATCCAAGAGGGAATCACAAATCGCTCAGCAAAAGATTTAATAGATAGAGGTGTAGTTTACAGCAGTGGCAAAAAGATTCTTATGGCAAGAGCTGAGATGAATGTAAAGTCAAGGTTTAGAGTTGAAGAGATTACAAAATTAAAAGTAATTTTTGAAGATGATAAAATCGTAGCTATCGATAAACCTTCTCATGTCACAAGTGAACAAATTGCAAAAAAACGAGGAGAAAAACTTCTGCATCGTTTAGATAAAGAGACAAGTGGAGTGCTACTACTTGTAAAAGATGAAGATTTTAGAAGAGAAGCAATTTCTGCTTTTAAAAAACTAGAGGTAGAAAAGGAGTATTTAGCCTGGGTTAGTGGAAGTGTGATAGAGCCAATTGTGATAGATAAACCAATTCTCACAATAAAAAACAAAGGAAGCTCATACTCAAAAATCTCCAAAGATGGAAGAGTTGCTATAAGCGAAATAGAACCTATGCTTCTAGAGGGTAAAACATCGAAAATCAAAGTAACTATAAAAACAGGACGAACACACCAGATAAGAGTACACCTAAAAAGTGAAGGTTACTCAATCATAGGAGATAAACTTTATGGTGGAAAACCGCATAAGAGAGTTTTACTTCACGCTAGTAAAATTTCACTTTTGGGGTATAGTTTTGAGTCTTGTGAGCCTAAGGATTTTAGACTTTAAGTAAAAACATACTTACCAAAAAAACAACCCCTGTAATAAAAGTATATTTTATAGTAGTTCCTACGATATTTCCCATTTGGCAACTTGTGCAGGAGTTTTGTTGTTTTGATTCATAGTTTGCCACAAAAAAGTAACCTATTAAGAGTAATATTATGGTAGCGGTTCCATATTTGGCAAATGTATAAAGTGAACTTTGGGTTGCATCTGAAACAAAAAAACCGATTATGTTGGCTAGGATAATAAAAAATAAAATTTTCTGAATGAAGCTTATAAAATAGTCTCTTTTAGATACAGTGGTGATATCACAACTTTTGGTTGAGTTATTAGAGATTTTTTCTCCTTGTTCTTGTAGTCTATTTTCTATTGTTGCTCCAAAAATATAATCAATTTTTCTCTGCAAAAGTATCGCTCTCTCCCCCTTTGCATCTAGAGATTTTTGCTTTGCCTCTTTGTCCTGATATATTAGTTTTATCTCATTATATCTTTTTACTTTATGGGTAGTATTTGGGTAGTAGAGAGAGGACTCTTCTGATATGATCGAACCTTTTTTGCCTATTATTCTCGGGTTTATTATCTCTGTGAAAGTTCCATCTTTTTCTTTGATGACGATGATTGACATAGGAATTGCTATTTGGATTGAGGCTAGGGCATCTGTGTTGTGTTCGTCTATTGTATCTTTTAAGTCTTGTATGACAGAGTGTAAATCATCATCAAAAAGTCTCAAATCTGGTGATATTATATTTATTCGTTTGTCTGGGGAGGTTACGATATCTCTAACCATTAATATTCCTTTGTAACTATTTTTAAAGAATAAATATAATAAGTATTCTTTAGCTTTCACTAATATCCATATTATAATAAAATCTTTATAATATGGATATTAGTGAAAGCTTTTACCTATTAGTTACTCCAATAAACTATTTGCAAAGTCTATAGCCTCTTTGCTTACACTATCGCCACTTATCATACGAGAGAGCTCTTTTACTCTCTCTTGTTTGCTCTGTAGAAGAGTTACTTTGCTTATCTCATCCTCTTTGTGTACCAAAAAGTGCATATGAGCACAAGAGGAGAGTTGTGGTTGATGGCTTATTGCAAATATTTGGTAGGTTTTAGAGAGTAGTTTTAGTACGGTTGCTATGCTCATAGACTCTTTTCCGCTTAGGTTTGCATCTATCTCATCTAAGATTAAAACTCCGCCGTTTTCTTGGATAAATTCACTAGATGCACAAAGAGCTGCTAATCTTATTCTGTTTAATTCTCCTGAGCTTACTTTCTCTAGTTTTGTACCTTTTAGAGTTACTGTTATGTTGTCTTTTCCTAAATGGTGAAGCTCTTTTTCTTCTATTTTATAATCAATATTTTCAAGATATAGAAGTTTTAGATAGTATTCTACTCTTTTGCTTAGAGTTTTTAGTGCTGTTGTTCTTTTTTGTGTTAATAAAGTCGCATCTGTGTCTACTTTTTGGCTAAATTCTGTAACCTTTTTTTGAAGCTCACTTTTTTCAAATGCAATATTTTCATATCTTGACAATTCCTCTTTTTTTTGTGCTAAATATTCTAAACTCTCTTCTATGGAGCCGTGTTTTGTTTTTAGGGATGAGAGTTTTTCTAATCTCTCTAGCATCTGGTCAATATTTAAGTCATCTAGTTCATTTAGCCTTATTGTGGCATTTTCAAATGTTGCCCTTAGTTCATTTAATGATTCACTAAATAGATCATTTTTCTCATTTAAGAGGTTGAGAGTTTCTGTTACTTTTGACTCATATTCAAATATTTCAGATGCTGATTGTAGTGCATTTTCAATTTTTTCTTTGTGTGAAAGCTCTTTTTTTTGAATCATAAGCTCTTCATATTCACCTATTTTTGGGTCTATCTCTTCTATCTTTGTTATCTCAAATGTAGCAAACTCTCTTAAGTCTGTTATCTTTTTTTCCTCTTCTTCTATTGTGTGGAGTTCTTTTTTACTAAGTTTGAGTTGTTGATAGTTCTCTTTAAATGAATCCAATACTTTTTGATAATTTTTGTTTTCTTTTAAACATATTGCATCTAAGAGTTTTAATAACTCTTCATTTTCAAACTCTTTAAATTCACGAAGGGTTAGATAGTTTACAAACTGTGATCCTATGAGTTTTATATTTTTCTTAGATATTTGTTGGGCATTTATAAAGTATCTAGCACTTTTATCTTTTGTTTGTTTAAATATATTTGGTTCATCTTCTTCAATTCCAAACTCTTTCGTGTTTATAGCACCAGAATAGACAGCTTCTATTGTCTTTGCACCACAATCTTTGAGTCCAAAGATAGTTAAAAATGCATCCATTAAGATAGATTTTCCAGCACCACTAGGTCCGCTAAAGATGATTAAGTTTTTGTCAAACTCTAAATCAACTTGTTTGAAACTAAGATGATCTTTTAGGTAAAATCTCTCTATCATTTACTTCCCCAGTGTAGCTTTTGTTTTAGAATTTCAAAATAGTTTCTATCGACTTTGTGTATCATTTTTATACCTTGCTTGGCAATATTGATTTTTATAGAATCAAAATTCTTGAGATTGTAAGTATCTTGTCCATCAACAACAACAATAGTTTCATCATCACTTGAAAAATCTACTTCAAAATCAGCGGGCAATACTATAGGTTTCTCAGTCAAAGAGTGTGGACAGATTGGTGTTAGTATAAGTGCTTCAGTGAGTGGAAATACTATAGGCCCTCCAGCTGAGAGGTTATAGGCAGTTGAGCCTGTTGGGGTTGATATGATAAGCCCATCTCCATAATAGGTATTTAGATGATGCCTTGGAAGAGCTGCTCTTTTAGATGATGCAAAAGCATTTATGCTTACCATCCCTTCAATCGTTGGACGAGATAAGACGATATCGTTAAAAGCTACGAGCTTTTTACTCTTTTCTCCTTTTATAAGTTCTACACTCAAAACCATGCGATTATCTAACCTATACTCTTTTTTAAATATCTTATCTATGAAATTTTCAAGTTCATTTAGATTTACATCAGTTAAAAAACCAAGGTTTCCTGCATTTATACCAAGAAGAGGTTTTTGATATTTGTAACTTTTTCGACTAAGAGAGAGCAGGGTTCCATCTCCTCCGATTGAGATAAGCATATCACATTTTTTAAACATCTCTTTTTCATCAGTACCTTCTATATCTAAAAGCTTTGCACTACTTTTTGAAACTAGAAGCCCAACTTTATGTTTTGCAAGAGCATTTTTGAGCATAATGTAGTAAGGTTTTAGATGCTTTGACTTTGGTCTAAGAATAAGTCCAGCAGATAAAATCTCTTTTGGTTTTTCAATATCATGTGAAATGTACATGGTTGTATTCTACTGTTTTTATATTTAATATGAAGTAAGTGTTTTAAATTTCCAGCCTAGATATTTTAACTCCTGTATGAGGGTACGAAGAATCTCTTTGCCATCAAACTTATCTCTAAAGGAAAAATCATGCATCAATAGAATAAACTTTCCCTTTGTTCTTGTTTTACCTTTTTTATGTATTCTTTCGATAACTTGTGCTAACTCATATGGCGATTTATAAATTTCTCCATTTTTGGGGTTATATGACCATTGGTAATCCCAGCCATAGATATGATACCCTGCATCCCAAAGTGCATTATATGCTTCACTCTCATTTTTGATTCCATAATCATCTCTCTTTATACTAGGCAATCTAAAAACATTTCTTCCTGCAAGTCTACAATATGCCATTAAATATTTTGGGTCGTTTTCAAAAAGTATGTCGTCCATATGCTGTATATCTAAAAGGACTCTCTCTGAATTGCTGTAAAAATGTTTATATCTCCCATTTGCATGAGAATATGTATGATTTGCTACCAATATCAGCGGTTCATTTAATGCTCTTTGAAAAATCTTTTTGCGAGATTTACTTTTTTGGATATGTTTTCCGACCATAAACATCGTAGCTTCTACATTTTCTTCTTGTAAAACTGTTATGATATTGTTGCTTCCTAAAAGAGGTCCATCATCAAAAGTGAGATAAATCACTTTTTTACTAGATTTTGATTTTAAATTTTTAGTAATGTTTATAGTCGGTTTTTTCTTGTCTTCTTTTATTTTATATGGCTTTGTCTCTTTTTGTATATAAATATCAGTTGTACCGTCATCGTTGATGATTACCCAAGAGGCAGAAATATGACTAGAAGTTGCAAAAAATAGAAAAAATATGTATAGAAAAAGCTTTTTTATTTGGTAAACCTTATGGATATAGTGAAGGAAATTATTATAGTTATTTTTATATAAAGAATACATTAGTGCAGTTTAGATATAATCTTGAAATTTTATTTAATAATTAGGAAAACAATTGAGAAGTAATTACTGTGGGGAATTGAGTGAAAATGATATCGGCAAAGAGGTAACACTTTGTGGCTGGGCAAATAGTTATAGAGATCATGGCGGAGTTATATTTATAGATTTAAGAGATAAAGAGGGTTTGGTGCAGTTAGTTTGTGATCCAGCTGATAGCAAAGATGCACATCAAAATGCAACAATAGTTAGAGATGAGTTTGTGCTTATCGCTAAAGGTAAAGTTAGAGCTAGGGGTGAGGGGCTTGAAAATCCAAACTTAAAAACGGGTAAGATTGAAATTGTTGTAGATAAGCTTATTATAGAAAACAAAAGTGCTCCACTTCCGTTTGTGATAAATGATAACAAAGTGGGAGAAGAGACACTTTTAAATTATCGTTATTTGGATTTAAGAAAAAAGAGTTCATACGATACTTTTCGCTTAAGAAGTAAAGCTACCATAGCTGCTAGAAATATCTTGGATGCAAATGGATTTTTAGAAGTCGAAACACCAATCCTTACAAAATCAACTCCAGAAGGGGCAAGGGATTATCTAGTGCCTAGTCGAGTTCACGGTGGGGAATTTTATGCTCTTCCTCAATCTCCTCAGCTTTTTAAACAGCTTTTGATGATTGGTGGGTTTGATAAATATTTTCAAATTGCAAAATGTTTTAGAGATGAAGATTTAAGAGCTGATCGTCAGCCTGAATTTACACAAATTGATATCGAAATGAGTTTTGTTGGTCAGGAAGAGGTTATGAAAATTTCAGAAGATTTGTTAAAAGCAGTTTTTTCAGCATGTGATAAAACAATCCAAACTCCTTTTAACCGTATCAAGTACAAAGATGCGATGGAAAAATATGGAAGCGATAAACCAGACTTAAGATATGACCTTGCAATGGTTGATGTTATCGATATCTTTTCAAGATGCGACAATGAAATCTTTTCGAATATCGCTAAAAACAAACATCACAACCGAATCAAAGCACTAAAAGTTCCAAATGGAGACAATATCTTTTCAAAACGACAAATGAAAGGTTTTGAAGATTATGTACGAAAGTTTGGTGCAAGTGGGCTTGGATATTTTCAGATGAAAGAGGATGGGTTAAAAGGACCTTTGACTAAGTTTTTTAAAGATGAAGATATACAAGAGCTCATAAAAGTTACAGATTTAAAAGTAGGAGATGCAGTCTTTTTTGGAGCAGGGGATAAAAAACTTGTTCTTGATTATATGGGACGATTTAGAAACTATTTAGCTGAGCTTATGGATATAATTCCTGATGATGTTTATGAATTTGTATGGGTCGTTGATTTTCCTATGTTTGAAGTTGATGAAGGTAGGGTAAAAGCTATTCATCACCCTTTTACAATGCCTGTAAGTTTGGATTGTGAACATGTCGAAGAGATAGAGTCTATTGCTTATGATATTGTTTTAAATGGTACAGAGCTTGGTGGTGGAAGTGTTCGTATTCACAAGAGTGATATTCAACAAGAGGTATTTAAACTTTTGGGAATTAGTGACGAAGAAGCAAAAGAGAAGTTTGGCTTTTTAGTTGAGGCATTAGAGTATGGTGCACCTCCACATGCAGGAATTGCTTTTGGTTTAGATAGACTTATGATGCTTCTTACAAAAAGAGGTAGTATTAGAGATGTTATAGCATTTCCAAAAACTCAAAGAGCTCAGTGTTTACTTACATCAGCACCAAGTGAGGTTGATAAAGATCAGCTAAAAGAGTTAAGTATTAGAATTAGAGAACAAAAAAAAGTATAGGGAAAAAATGAAAAAGTTATTTTTAATTATTGGAGCACCAGGAAGTGGTAAAACAACAGATGCAAGTATGATTGCAGAGAAAAATAGTGAGAGTATGGTTCACTATTCAACAGGGGATATGTTAAGAGCTGAAGTGGCAAGTGGAAGTGCTTTAGGTAAAACAATCGATGGATATATCAAAAATGGAGATTTAGTTCCTTTGAAAATCATCATAGATACTATTATATCTGCTATAAATGGATCAGATAAAGAAGTTATTTTGATTGATGGATATCCTAGAAGTGTTGAGCAGATGGTTGCATTTGATAAACTTTTACAAGAAGAGGGTAACATTGACCTTAAATCTGTGATAGAAGTAAGAGTGAGCCAAGAGGTTGCAAGAGGGCGGATTTTAGGTAGAGCAGAGGAAGCTGAGGTTGCAAGAAGTGATGATAGCATAGAAGTTTTTCAAAATAGAATGAAAATTTATACAGATCCATTAGCAGAAATTCAAAACTTTTATACAGATAAAAAACTTTTAAAAGTGATAAGTGGAGAGCAGAGTATTGAAGAAGTTGTTAGCGAAATGGAACATTTTGTAAAAGCTTCGTTATGATAGGTAATCCATCTTTTTACTCTGTAATTATCGGTACTGAACTATTAAATGGTAGACGAGAAGATGGACACTTTGCCTTTTTAAACAGTGAGCTTGTAAAAAGAGGTTGGGAACATAAAGCGAGTTTTATAGTAAAAGATGACAAAGATTTATTGCAAAGTGTTTATGAACTTATAAAAAAAGATTCAGATTCCATTATGTTGAGTTTTGGTGGGATAGGTTCTACTCCTGATGATTTTACAAGAGAGATTGCTTCTTTTGCTTTTACTTCTGTTTTTCCACAGCGACACAAAGATGCTGAAAAAATTATAATTGAACGATTAGGAGAGAGAGCATATCCGCATCCTATAAAGATGGCTGATATTCCAAGAGGGTCAAAATTGATAGCCAATCCTATAAATAACATGCCTGGATTTCAATTGTTTGATCGTTTTTTCTTTCTTCCTGGATTTCCACAGATGGCACATCCTATGATTATAAAAATACTTGATGAGTTTTATCCTAAAAATATAGAAAAATATAGCTGTAGTTTCATCGCTCATTGTTCAGAAGCAACTTTGATTGATATTATGGAGAGATTACCAAAAGAGCTTGAACTCTCATGTTTGCCAACATTTGGTAAAGATAAAAGAGAGACAGAAATTTATCTATCTCATACAGATAGTGAATTTTTAAAACTTCATTGTGACGCATTTAAAGATAAACTTAGGGAATTTAAAATCGAAATGAGTATATTATGAAAAAAATCTTAACAGTTTTACTTTTAACAATTTTGTCTATTGGTGCAGTTGCTTTTACTCAAAACAAGGATGCATCTAAACAGTATGCTTCAACTGTATCTACAGATAATCTTTTAGCTATCAGTTGGCAAAATGCCTTTTGTGAAAATAATCAACATAAAAGAGAGTGTAGAAATGTAAACAAAACAGCTTATTCATCATCAAACTTTACGCTTCATGGACTTTGGCCTCAGCCTAGAAGTAGAGTAAATTGCAAAGGCGATAAAAAAGTATGGCTTGAAAAAAAATTATACAAAGAGTTAAAAGAGGTGATGCCAGGAACTAGAAGTGGTCTTCATAAACATGAGTGGAAAAAACATGGAACTTGTTATGGAAAGAGTGCTGATTTGTATTTTATAGACTCTATTTCACTATTAAAACAGATAAATAGTTCAGCAGTTCGTACACTTTTTTTTAAAAATATTGGAAAAACTTTGACTAAAAAAGAGGTAATGATGGCTTTTGATAAGAGCTTTGGAAAAGGAATTGGTAGAAAAATACAGATGAAGTGCAAAAATGGACTTATTACTGAGCTTTGGATAAATTTAGATGGAGAGATTTCAAAAGAAAGTGATATATCAACCCTTCTAAAAAGTGCCAAAAATGCTAAAGGTGGTTGCCAAAAAGGGAAGGTTGATAGAGTAGGGTATAAGTAGAATAGTCAATCCGACTTTTTTTGGTGTGTTAGCTCCTCTAAAAGTACAGTTGCATATGAGCCTTTTGGTAGTGAAAAACTAAACTCAAACCAAGCCTCTTCTTCTTTATAATTTGACTCTATCTCATCTGCCCAAATCCATGCAAATCGCCTTGTTCCGTTCATCTTCTCTATAAACGGTTCACACTCCTTTGTGAAATCTTTTTCAAAATTTCCTGCAAGTCCAGTTGAGACAGATGTTTTATGACCAGGGAGCAGTCCTGCTACGGTAATATCTTTGTTTAAAAATCTTTTTGATTCTATATCTAAATCTTCACAGATAAAAACTCTTCCATGTGGGTAGTGATGCAAGGTTTCTCCTGGGAGCATCTTAAAAAAGCTTTTTTGGGATTTTACTTTTTTGATGACTTCTTTTGGGAAATTAAATAGTTTAAAAAGCTCATCTTCATCAAATGAGGCAAAAAGTTTGCTAATCTCAACCCGTTTACTTAGCCAAAGATTAAATAAATGGCTTTGGTATGCTGAGATAAAAAAGTTTCTCATTTTTTTATTTCGCTCTTTTATCTTACCTTCTAAGATATCTCTTCCTCTTTCATAATTATCTCCATCTCGACCAAATCTTTGATATCCAAAATAGTTAGCAAATCCCTCTGTTTTTATGGTTTTAAGTGCTTCTTTTAGTTTTCTTGCATCTGTTGGATTTACTTTTTTTAGACGGATAAAAAAACGGTTTCCTTTTAAGTGCCCAGTTTTTAGCTTATTTTTATGGTAAGTTCTTTCTAATATCTTGATATTTGGATGCGAAAAATCTAAAAGTTTCTCTTCTTGTTTTTTTGGTAAGCTGATGTATTGGATTGTCATACCATCTTTGTCTTTGAGACCCGCATAGCCAAAATCACGCATTTTAACTCCAGTGATATCTGAAAAGATTTGTAACATTCCCCAAGTTGTGAGATCTTTTTTTCGCACCTTTAAGATAAGATGTTCTCCCTCGCCACTAAACTCATAAAGAGGAATTTCACTAACTACAAAATCTTTGGAGTTTTTAGAAAAATATACATTTGTTGCGCTATGGTTAAGATAAAATAGTCTATTCAAAATTGTTCCTAAAAATGATTTTCTTTGCACTGTGAGGTGTAAGTACCCTCTGTGACTTTGGCAAAAACAGTGATATCAGTATCGTGTTTTTTTGCTATCTTCTCTATCATATCTAAATTTTTAGGTTCAAAAGTAAAAAGTATCTCATATTCTTCGCCACTGCATAAAATATCTTTACTAAAGTTACGAAAAAACTCAAATCCAACTCCATTTATCTTTGATAGTCTTGATAAATCTTTACTAAGTCCGTCAGATATATCTAGAGCTGCATTTATAAAAGGTGCTACTTCATAGAAAAAATCAGCTTTTAATTTTGGTGTTATAAATTTTGAGTTTTGAGATATTTCTTGGTTATTTAAAAGTGCATCTAAATCTTTTTTTACACTTCCTAGTTCTCCTGTATAAGCTACAAAATCTCCCATTTTCAGATCATCTCTTTTTGTAGGGTTTTTAGTCTCTGATATAATAGTTATAGAGATATCAAGAGTGCTTCCTGCTACTGTATCTCCACCTATGATTTCAAAGTCAAACTCTTTTGAAGCTCTCTCAAATCCAAAATATAATTCATTCATCTGTTTGGTTGTAAAATCTGAAGGGATTTTTATGCCAAGAAGTGCAAATTGTGGTTTTGCATTCATAACAATTGCATCTGATATGTTTATGAGCATACTTTTATAAGCAATTTGCTCTAACGACATCCAAGATCGTTTAAAGTGTATGTTTTCACAAAATAGATCTTTTGAGTAGACTTTATCTCCTATGACTGCACCATCATCACCGATATATTTTTTATCAAACAAAGAGATGAAAAATGCTTCTTTGTCTATCAATAAAAACTCCTATTTTATCTAGATTATATCATAAGTTGACCTCTTTTAAAAAAATTATCTCTGATATGTAAAATAAATTTTACTACGTGCTAAAGTTTATATAAGTTATGACGATATGTATTATAAGAGAGTTGCTTAATTTTAATTGTATTTTAATTATTAATATATTATAATTTTCATAAGGAAATGTAATGGATAAAATTGTAAAGTTTTTTATATCTGGTCTTTTGTTTTTAACTTTTATACCTTCAACTTTGTATGGAGTGGGTGGAAAGTTGAGTGGGTATGTGTTTGATGATTTAAATCATAATCAGATAAAAGCTCCTTTGGAAAATACAGCAGTACCTCCAACTGTTATTAAACTGTGCCGTGGTTTCAATCCTGTTCCCATTGATACTTATAAAACTGATTCATCAGGCAAATATGAGTTTAATGTTTTTAATAATGCAAACTTTACTATTATTAAAGATGAGACAAATACAAGCAACTGTACAACTTCTAGTAATCCTGCGGGATGGTCTTCTGCTAGTTCAAATTATATTAAGATTAAAATGGATGGAGTTGATAAATCCAATCTAAATTTTGCTATTTTTAAGGATAATCATAAAGCTCTTAGTGTTGAAGATAGAAAAAAAGCTTATCTGTTTCAAAATAGACCTTCTGATATATATACTTTGGATCTTGTAACTGGAAAGCTAAATAAAATTAAAGATAATGTAAATACGGATGCAAGTTATCATGTAAATGCATTAGGATATAACCCAAAAGATGGGTTTTTCTGGGGTTCTACACCAACAAAAGATGGGTATATTTCAAGAGTGGGAAAAAATAGTGCAGGCACTGATTGGACAGAAACACATTATGGCCCTATACCTGGCTTAGATATCCACTCTTATTCTGGAGATATAGATGATAATGGAATCTTGTATCTAAAAAAATATTCTGTTTCTAGTGCTGGTGATGATGTCTATGTAGTTAATCTTGATCCAAACTCATCTACATATTTAACGGCAACTAGTTTTAATTTTGTTGATGATAAAAATAACTCTATAGCTTTTTTTAAAAGTACAGATTGGGCGGTTAATCCCATAGATAATATGCTTTATACAGTTAACAATGGTAAGGGTGTACACTACTTATATAGGATAAATCCCAAAACCGCTGTTGTTGAAAATTTAGGGGATACTAGAATAAGCAATAGCTTAACTGGAGGAACCTATATGGGGGATGGTGTAGGTGCGATTCCTGATGATATATGGCATGCGGAGCTAAGACTATCTACAATTAAAACTCGTGTATTTGGAGGGTCATTTTTTACTGGAGATGGTTTTTATTATCTTTATGACAATGGTGTTAATAGAAAAACAGGTGAAGTATTTCGTATCGATGTTTCTAACCCATCAGGTGTAATTGACCCAACAGCAGTACTCTTTTCAAAACCTAGACATACCTCTTTAAATGATGGTGTTATGTTTGCAGATAATACGATTTTTTTAGATTTTGGTGATGCACCAGATGGAAGTTCTGCAACAGCAGGTGATGGTACAGCGACTGGTAATTATAAAACTATGCTTTCAGATGATGGGCCTAGACATCAAATCCCCTCTACTGGGGCTACAATTTATTTAGGGGTATTATCTCCTGATCTTAACAGTAGTGATGGTAATCCGTCAATTACAGCGAGTGGTGATGGACCTGAAGAGGATGGTGTAAATATGAAGAGTGCATCGTTTCAAGGAGCATCTATAAATGCTGGAAGTAAAATAAAGTTAGATATCAAAACTGTGGGGAATGGAGTTTTAAATGCTTGGATTGATTTTAATAGTGATGGTAATTTTTCAATAGCTGAGCAGATAGCAAATAATGAAAATGGTTCATCTGGAACTATCACCCTTTCAAACATAGCAGTACCTTCAGATGCTAAAATGGGAGTGACTTATGCAAGATTTAGATATAGCACAGATGTTGATCTGAATTCTACGGGAGCTGCAAGTGATGGTGAAGTAGAAGATTATATGATAAATATAAAAGTTGGAAATTTGTTTGGAGTTTGGGATGTAGATGAAGATAAAAATAACCAAGTTATAAAAACTAAAATTGTAAATAAAGATATAAACTTAAGTATCGCCTCTATAGATGCAAATGGTAGTTGGTATAGCAATGTATACCCTATAGTAAAAGCAGCAATATATGCAAATTCAAATAAATTAACAGATTGGAAAGATGTAAACTTAACAGATAAAAATATTACAGATATTGAGTTTGGTAAAATTTCAACTGCTCATCCAGAAGCATTTGTAGCAATAAAATATGGTGATGCAAATGGAACAAAAGATACAAATTTATCAGAGAAATTTGCTATAAGACCAGATCGTTTTGTATTTGATTTTCCATCAGCAATTGGTAAAGTTGGAGAGCCATTTGTTTTTGCCGTAAAAGCAATTGATGGAAATGAATCTAATACAACAAATTATAATGAGTCTTACAATGTTTCATTTCAAATTGAACACAATGAAACAAAATCAGGGTGTGCAACGGGTGTGATTGATTTATCTTCAGTATCTTTTAACAATGGTAGTTTAAAAAGTGATATTAATTATTCTGAAGTAGGAAAAGTTGATTTTAATATATCCGAAATAGCAGGAAGTGAATTTGCTATAGTAGATGCAAATGATACTAGTGATTCATTAAGGTATATAGATAAAGCAAATACAACAGTAAAGTTTACAGCAAGTCATTTTCATTTTAAAAATTGGTCACTTTCAAATGGTGCAGGAGTGTTTACTTACTATGCCGCTGAATCAAATATAACAAGTATGGGTGCTTTACTTAAGGTAAATGTTTTAGCAGTTGATGGGAGTGGAAGCGTAACAACAAATTATAGTGATTCTTGTTACTCTGAAGATACAAATTTATTTATTGATTTTAATACTACAGGAAATATTTTAGAAAATATGATAGTGGTAGATGCTTTTAATATGTATAAAGATAAATATCATTTTAGTGTTCCTGTATCTAATGCAAAAATTGAATTTGATATAAACCGAACAAGATTTATCTCTGGAGAGGCTAATGTGTCTATGTATATAAATTTTGATAGAAACAAATCAGTAGCCAAAAACCCTATGAATTTTTATGTTAATAGTATAGACGCAAATAACAGTGATGGGGTTAGTGGAGCTATCGTGCCATCAGGTACTAAATCATTAGACTTTTATTATGGAAGGGTACATATACCAAACTATACGGGTGTTGGAAGAGAACATAATATTTCTGTTTATCAAGAGGTATATTGTAGAAATTGTAATAGAAGTACATTTGAATTAGCAGGTGGTAGAGAGAGTGAAGATGGAATTTTTTGGAGGATTATTCCAGTAGGTAAATATGACAACAGTAAAAATGTATATAAAAATGCTAAACCTAAAAACAATAAAGATTTTACTTATTATAACAACTATGAAACTATGACGGCTGCAAGCTTTGTGATTGATAAAAAGGGTGTAGACATGATGAGGGTTAATATGTCACAATATCCATATCTAGATAGAGTTACATTTGAAACAGAACCATGGCTTATTTTTAATATATTTGGTACAAATACACAACAGTCTTTTAATATAAATATAACATCAGATGCAAATACATGGGCAGGAAAAGGAGAGCAGGGTAAAACGATAGATGACAGTGCATCTAAAAGAAGTTATCAAAAAATGGAATGGTGACTTTTTATAAAACAAGCTTAATATTTATTAAAATTTAGTTATTATTGCTCTTTTTTAATCATAGGGAGCAATCATGAGAAATTTTGTAAAAAATTTTATATTTGGGGTTTTATTTTTTACTTTTATACCTTCAACAATATATGGAGGAAGTTTGAGTGGGTATGTCTATAATGATAAAGATAGAAATCAGCAAGTAGATGCGGGAGAGAGTGGAACTGGAGAGAAGAGTATTATTAAACTTTGTAAACATAATATTCTTAGACAAACTTTTAACATAACAACCTCAAATGCAACAGGTTATTATGAATTTAATTTTCCAGGTTTTGGTCCATATACTATTATTGAAGATGAGACAAATAGTAGTAGTTGTAGTGTTTCAAGTGATCCTGCTGGTTGGTCATCTTCTAGTTCAAATTATATTTCAGTAAAATTAAGTGGTATTAATCCTAGTGAAAATAATTTGAATTTTGGAAATTTTAAAGATGATGTTAATCCACTAACCGTTGCAGATAGAGAAAAAGCTTATCTATTCCAAAACAAACCTTCAGATGTTTATTCTTTAGATTTAGTTACTGGAAAATTGACTAAACAACAAGATAATATAACTCCTAGTGCGTATCATGTAAATGGTCTTGGGTATAATGTCAAAGATGGTTATTTTTGGGGTTCTGCTCCAAGGCGTGGTGAATTTTCAGCAGATGGATATATTATTAGAGTAGGAAAAGATAGCTCTGGAAATTGGGTTACTACAGATTATGGGCCAATTCCAAATTTAAATATATTTTCATATGCTGGAGATATAGATAAAGATGGTAAATTATATTTAAATATGCATGGACAACCATTTATGTCTATAATTGATTTAGATCCTAACTCTCCAACTTATTTAACTGCAGATTCTCTACTGCTAGTTAAAAGTACAAATATTCTTATTACTAAAACAGTTTATAGTACTGATTGGGCATTTAATCCAAAAGATGACATGTTGTATACGGTTATTAATGGAAAAGGGACACACTCTTTATTGCGAATTAATCCAAAAACAGGGACGGTTGAAGATCTGGGTGATACAAAAATAAGTAATAGCCACTCTGGGGGGACAATGGGAAGTACGGGTGTGCTGCCTCCTGGTCATCCTGCTCTTGTTGGAATAGAATTAAAACAGAGAGTATTTGGTGGGTCATTTTTTACAAAAGATGGTTATTATTATTTGTATGCCAATGGAGTAGGAAGACCAAATGGTGAGGTTTATCGTATAGATGTTACCAATCCCTCAGGTATTATTGATCCTACTGCTGTCTCTTTTTCAAAGCCTAGACACACATCTTTAAATGATGGTGTTATGTTCGCAGATAATATGATTCTTTTAGATTTTGGAGATGCACCAGATGATGGTAATAAGTCAATTGGAGATGGAACGGCTATGGGTAATTATAGAACTTTATTATCTGATGATGGACCAAGACATCAGCTTCCTTCCACTGGAGCTACAATATATTTAGGTGTATTACCGCCTGATATTAACAATAGTGAAGATGATGGGCAACCGACATTGACAGCAACTGGTGATGGAGTTGAAGAAGATGGTGTAAGTATGAATAGCACATCATTTCAAGGAGCAACAATAAAAGTAGGAAGTAAAATAAATTTAGATATCAAAACTGTAGGAAATGGAGTTTTAAATGCTTGGATTGATTTTGACAGAGATGGAAATTTTTCAAATAGTGAACAGATATCAAAAAACACAAATGGTTCATCTGGAACTGTCAATCTTACAAATATTATAGTCCCTTTAGGTGCAAAAGATGGTGTAACTTATGCGAGATTTAGATATAGCTCAGATACAGATCTAAATGCTACAGGAGCTGCAAGTGATGGTGAAATTGAAGATTATATGATAAATATCGATGCTGATAAAAATTTGTTTGGAGCTTGGGATATTGATGAGAGTATAAGTAGTCCAGTTATAAAAACGAAGATTGTAAACAAAGATATAAATTTGAGTATTGCTTCTATAGATGCAAATGGTACAGGGTATGCTAGTAGCATCTACTCTATAGTAGAAGCTTCGATATACTCAGGTTCTAACCAACTTACAACTTGGAGGGATGTAAATTTAACAGATAAAAACATTACTGATATAGAATTTGGTAAAATTTCTACTGCACATAAAGTTGCATATGTAGCTATACAATATTTTGATGCAAATGGCACAAGATATGATACAAATTTATCAGAAAAATTTGCAATAAGACCAGATCGTTTTGTGTTCGATACACCAGCAATTGGTAAAGTTGGAGAGCCATTTGCTTTTGCTATAAAGGCAGTTGGTGTTGATGATAATAATGCAAGTGACTACAATGAATCTTATAATGTCTCATTTCAAATTGAACATAATGAAACAAAGTCAGGGTGTGCGACAGGGACGATTGATTTATCTTCGGTATTTTTTAGTGATGGTGGCTTAAAAAGCGATATAAACTATTCTGAAGTAGGTGAAGTTGATTTTGATATCTTTGAAATAGCAGGAAGTGAATTTGCAGCGATAGATAGCAATGATACACTTGATTTACAAAGATATATAGGTGAAGCAAATACAACTATAATGTTTACTGCAAGTCAATTTGTATTTAAACAAGCAAGTCTTCAAGATGGGGCAGGGATATTTACCTTCTATGCATCTGATGAAAATACAACACAGATGGGTGCATTGCTTGAGTTGAGCATTGTAGCAACTGATGGGGGTGGAAGTGTAACAAAAAACTATAGTGATACTTGTTATTCCAAAGATGTAAATATATCTCTAGATTTTAACACAACTGGAAATAATTTAAATAAACTGGTATTAGCAGATGGATCTATTCTAAATGGTGTATATAATTTTATTCCATCTACTCCTAGGCAGGTAACCTATGTGATAAAAAAAGATAAATTTATTGATGGAGAAGCTAATGTATCAATGAGTATAAATTTTGATAGAAATAGAACTATTGCCAAAAATCCAATGAATTTTACTATCAGTCAAATTAATGCAACCAATAGTGAAGGAGTGTTAGGCGTTCAAGCAGTTGATGAATCATCAGATTTTTATTATGGGAGAGTGAATATCCCAAATTATACAGGCACTGGAAGTAAGCATAATATCTCTGTTTATCAAGAGGTCTATTGTAAAAATTGTGATAGGAATGTATTTGAATTAGCGAAAGGTAGAGAGAGTGAAAATGGAATCTTTTGGAGGATAATTCCAAAAGGCAAATATGATACTAGTAGAGATGTATTTAGAGATACTAAACCTAAAAATACTAAAAATTTTAGTAGGTATGATAACTATGAAACTATGACTGCAACAAGCTTTATGATAGATGAAAAAGGTACAGATACGATGAAAATGAGTATACCTAAATTTCCATATGTAGATAGAATTACATTTGAAACAGATCCTTGGCTTATTTTTAATATATTTGGTACAAGAAGCACACGATCTTTTAATGTAAATATAACATCAGGTGCAGACTCCTGGGCAGGTAAAGGAGAGCAGGGTAAAGCTGTAGATAAAGATGGTGCATCTGAGAGAAGTTACCAAAAGATGGAGTGGTAAAAAAGAAGCAATATGATATACTTACACCAAAAAATCAGGAGCAGATATGACTATAACTAAAAAAGTAGTTTTTGTAGCAAAAGATGAGTGCGTAGATGAGTTAAAAGCTCTTTTAGGCACTATGGTGCAAGCTTCGAGAATTGAAGAAGGGTGTTTGTTGTATAACATTTATCAGTTAGAAAATAAGCCAAATACATTTGTGGTTATTGAATCCTGGGAGAGTGAAGAGGCATTGGACGGACATAAAACTTCAGAGCATTATCTTCATTATAAGAGTAATTTTGAGCCATTTACTGCTGATAAATATTCAGATAATCTTATTTCACTAGGGTGAGGCTTTAGCCTTACTTCCAATTTATACTAAAATATATTGAACATTTTAGTATTTATTTACTATAATTCAAACAAATAAATTAATCTCAATTTAAAGGACAAATTTAATGAGCATACCAATTCATCAATATGATGCTGTTATTGTAGGAGCAGGTCTAGCAGGACTCGCAGCTGCAAGAGAGTTAAAAAGTGCGGGTAAGAGTGTGGTTGTTTTAACCAAACTTCATCCTCTTAGAAGTCACTCAGGAGCTGCACAAGGAGGCATAAATGCTGCATTTGCTGCAGAAGATAGTGTTGAGCTTCATGAATTTGATACAGTAAAAGGAAGTGATTATTTAGCTGATCAAGATGCTGTTGAGTTTATGTGTAAAACTGCTCCAGAGCTTGTTCGTTGGATGGAAAAGATGGGAGCAGTTTTTAGTAGAAATGAAGATGGCACAATTGCTCAGCGACCTTTTGGTGGTCAATCGCATCCAAGAGCTTGTTATGCAAAAGATAGAACAGGGCTTACACTGCTTCAGACTATGTTTGAACAGACTAATCGTTTGGGAGTTGATTTTTTAGATGAGTGGTATGTTGCTGATATCGTATATGAAGATGGAGTTGTTAAAGGCGTTGTCGCATATGACATCAAAACAAGTGAGAGTGCAATTTTTAATGCAAAAGCGGTTATGTTTGCAACTGGTGGTTATGGAAGAGCATTTAAGATAAATTCAAATGCTCATGCAAATACAGGAGATGCACTCTCAATCGTAGCTCGTCATGGTTTGCCTTTAGAGGATATGGAGTTTGTTCAGTTTCATCCAACAGGACTTGCAGGAACGGGAATTTTGATGAGTGAAGCAGCTCGTGGAGAGGGTGGAAAACTTTTAAACTCCAAGGGTGAGAGATTTATGGAGAAGTATGCACCATCTAAAATGGAGCTAGGTCCTAGAGACTTGGTTAGTCGCTCTATCACTCAAGAGGTTTTAGAAGGAAGAGGTGTAGGTCCTGATAAAGATGCTGTATATCTTGATATGACACATCTTGGCGAAGAGCTTATCATGGAGAGACTTCCTGAGCTTAGAGATTTGGCTATAACATTTTTAGGTCTTGATATGGTTAAAGAACCTATCATGATTGCAGCAACTGCTCACTACTCTATGGGTGGAGTTCCTGTAAATATCGCAGGAAATGTTAAGAAAAATGCAAAAGAGTTTGTAACAGGTTTTTATGCAGCTGGAGAGTGTTCGTGTGTGAGTGTTCATGGTGCAAATCGTCTAGGTGCAAATTCAGTCTTAGAAGCTCCTCTTTTTGGTCGCCATGTTGGAAAAACGATTGTAAAAGATCTTGATAAGTTAAAGCTTATGGAGATAAATGAAAGTGTGGCTGAAGGTATGGTCTCACAGATAAAAAGGCTTATTGAAAATAATGGAGCTGAAAAAGTTTCAAGCTTAAGAGGTGAACTTCAAGCATCTATGACAGAAAATGCAGGTGTTTTTAGAACAAAAGAGTCACTAGAGAAACAGATAAAGATTATAAAAGAGCTTAAAGAGAGATATAAAAATATCAGAATCGAAGATAAAAGCAAAGTTTATAACACAGATCTTCAAGAAGCCATAGAGCTTGGACATATGTTAGATTTTTCTGCATTTATCGTTGAGGGGGGACTTATGCGAAATGAGAGTAGAGGTGCACACTTTAGAAATGACTATGATAGTAGAGACGATAAGAAGTTTTTGAAACATACATTTGCGTATATGGATAAAGAAGGTAATATAAAAATAGAATATACCGATGTTTCGCTTGGCAAGTTTGAGCCAGAAGCTAGAACATATTAGAGGATGGATTGATGGCAAATATAGAGACAAAAAAGATGAAATTTAAAGTTTTTAGGTTTAATAGTGAGACTGATTATCTTCCATACTATAGAGATTATGAGCTTGAAGTAAGACCTGAAGAGATGATACTTGATGTACTTAATCGTATTAAGTGGGAACATGATGGCTCATTTTCATATAGAAGAAGTTGTAGACACGGGATCTGTGGAAGTTGTGCTGTTAAGGTAAATGGTAAAGCAACTTTAGCTTGTAAAGATAGAGTTAGTGACTTGACTGAGATATTTGGTGATGAGCTTGTAATTGAGCCTCAAGATAAGAGTTTGGCTATCAAAGATATGGTTATCGATAAGAGAACTTTTTGGAAAAAATATGACACAGTTAAGCCTTATCTAAATACAAAGATAGATGAAGCACCAACCTCAGAAAATCTTGTATCACGAGCGGATGCTGAAAAGATTGATGAGTCGGATTATTGTATTCAATGTGGTAACTGTTACTATTCATGTCCTGCTGTAAATGTAAATGAAGATTATTTAGGACCTGCTGCACTTGCTATTGCTTATAGATTTAATGCTGATGTTAGAGATGAGGGAAAAGAGGAGAGATTAAGTATTACAAATAGGCAAGGTTTTGGTATCTGGGACTGTGTAAAGTGCTTTGAGTGTGCTGAGGCTTGTCCTAAAGAGCTTGACCCCATTGGTAAAATTACACAATTGCATCTTCAAACATTTGAAGAAAATATGGCTGAAAATAGTGTAGCTGTTCGCCATGCTTATGGATTTAAGCCTTCAATTGAAAAACATGGTCTTTTAGATGAGGGAGAGTTAGTAAAATACTCTGAAGGAATTCCTGGAGTTTTAAAACATATGCCTGTTGCTATAAAGATGTTTAAAAAAGGTAAAATTATCATGCCTTGGAAGATGCCAAAAAGTAAAAATCTTGATGAAATTAAAAAACTTGTTGAGATTTCATCAACTGCAAAGTTTAAGGGGAAATAATGAGTAAATTAAAATATGCACTTTATACAGGATGCACAGCAAGAGAGAGTACACCTGAACTTTTAAAATC
>JAMONX010000081.1 GCA_027066435.1 Campylobacterales bacterium | reverse complement strand
TGGCTTCAAAATAGTGAGTATAAAAAGAGATTAACAATAAGGAAAGAAAATGCAAAAATTAGTATCAAGTAAACTAAAACAGAGTGCTTTAGCGTTTAGTTTTGCTTCACTACTTTTAGGAAGTGTATCAATGCTTGAGGCTAAAAGTTGTGATAGTAGAACTTTTAATATTAAAATTTCTGAAGAGGTAACAACTTCTGAAATCTTAAATCAACTTAGTAGTGAATGTGGTTTTTCAGTTGTTACTAAAGATTCAATGGCAAGTGAAGAGTTAGCCAAAAAGATTTTTGGTATAAATATTAAAAAGATGAGCCTTGATGAAATATTTGATGTTTTGGTAACTATTAAAGGATTAAATTATAGCTATAAAAATAATGTTTTGATTATTAGTGGATTAATTACGAAAACATTTAAAATTGATTATGTTAATACTGAAAGAGCAGGGGTTAGTAACACTGATATTTCACTCTCAGGTGATTCAGCCAATGCTAATGAAGCAGGTAATGGTGGCGGTGGTGGTGGCTCTTTATCAACTGGAGCAACTATTACTTCAAATGATAAGTTCTCTTTTTGGGCTAAGATGAAAGAGGAGTTAAACTCTATTTTAAACTCTCCATCTGATAAGTTTAAAGCTCCTATGCCTATTATAAATAGAGAAGCTGGTCTTATAACAATCAGTGGTACAAATGATCAAGTAGAACGAATTGGAGTCTATATTGATGAACTTATGAATAGACTTCATAAACAGGTCTTGATTGATGTGAAAATTCTTTCAGTTAATCTTGATAACTCAAGACAAACAGGTATAAATTGGGGTGAGATATATAAACTTCAAAATATGAAACTTACATATGAACTTTTAAACTCTGATAATTTGAGTAAGATTTCGAATGATAAAGTTACAGAGTGGGGTGATAATTTTCCAAGTGCACATGCTACATTTTTAAGGATGTCAGGAAACACTGCAATTACTGATCTTTTAAAGTTTTTAAAGACTCAAGGTGATGTAACATCTGTTTCAAATCCTAAAGTAGTAACTTTAAATAATCAACCAGCTGTTTTTAGTTCAGGTGATCAGCTTTATTATAAGCTTTCAGCCTCTTCTAGACAATCAGGTACGAATGCAGCTGCTGAGACTTATAGTAATGAAGTAGTTAAATCAGTTTTTGCTGGAATATTACTTGATATTACACCTGAAATTACAGATCACGGAGAAGTGATTCTTAAGATTAATCCTTCTATCTCCTCTATAAAGTCAGAGGTTAGTACAGACTCTTCAGGAGTTAGGAGATTACCACCTGATTTATTGAAAAAACAGATATCTTCTGTTGTAAAACTTAGAGATGGGGAGAAGATTATTTTAGGTGGTTTGATTAGTAGTCGAAAAGGAAATACAACTTATAAAGTTCCTATTCTTGGTAATTTACCATTTTTAGGATATGCATTTAAGCAAGAGAAGATTTCAGAGGTTAGAGAAGAGTTAGTGGTTATTATCACTCCTCACATTTTAAACTCAAATAGACATAAAAGGCGTATGGTCTCTTTAAAAGAGTTAGAGTATCAGGGTATTAAGTAAAAAAATAAGGGTAGGATTATGAGCAGAATAAGTACAATAGTATCTCAGAGTGAAAGAAAAAATAGTGATGATAATGATAATTTCATCTATAAATTTTCACTTCTGCTTGTTTTGATTATTGGATTGTCAGCATATATTATTATTCAAGGATTGTATACAATTGACAATTTAGCTAGTCCATATAATAAAAGCTCAATGGAATTATCAAGTTTGGAGAGTATTGAGCGTGAGGTTAATGGCAATTATATTAACTTAGCTGTAGTAGAAGATGATTTTAGTGAATTGTCATCTATTGATTTAAGTGGCATCGTTCTTTCATCAAGCATAGTTCAACCAGTACAATATCAAACTTACCAAAATCAAGTACAAACTGTTGCATCAGTACAACCTGCTGTGAATGAAAAACCTTTAGAAGAGTCTAAAAAACAAAAAGTTTTTATCTCATCTCAAGAGGGCAATTCACTATCTTTTATAAAGAAGAAATTTTATGCAACTAATAACTCAAAGTTTTCAATGAAGTTAGCAAAAAATTTTTATAAGTCGAAAAAATATCAAAAAGCTCTGAAATGGACTCTAATTACAAATGAAATTGATTCTAAAAATGAAGATAGCTGGATTATGTTTGCTCAAATTAAAGTAGCTCAGGGTAAAAAACAAGATGCAGTAAATGCACTAAATGAATATTTAAAACACGAAAATTCTGCAAAAGCTGCAAAATTTCTTAAGAAAATGATAGATAAAGCATAGGTAAAATTATGAAAAATAGAGAAGCGTTAGGTATTATTGATTTTTTACAAGAAAATAAGATTATTACAGAAGAGATTGCTTTAGAGATTGAAGAGGAGCATCTTGAAATTGGTGATGATATAGGGTCAATTTTAATAAAGAGAAAAATAGTATCAGCTGATACTCTAGTTCTCCTTTTAATTGAAGCTGTTAAAAATGGTATAATCTTACTAAATGATGTATATAAAAACTTCTCTATTGATGTAGATAATTTTGTAGAAAAATTTTCTAAAAGTAGAAATTGTGATTTTGTTGATCTTTATAGTGTGGATGTAAACTACTCAATTGGTGCAAAAGTTGGTTACGAAAAAATTAGTAAAGCTCATATATTACCTTATATGGAAGATGATTTAAATATTTATGTTGCAGTTAAAGATCCATTTGATATGGGACTTCAAGATACCCTTCATAGGATGTTTAGAAATAAACTTATAAAAGTATCAATAGCAAATCCCGATCAAATTGAAAAACATTTACACAATATTGAGATTAGTGAGAGTGTTAAAGATTTGATTGCTGAAATTAGGCAAGAGTTTAGGGCAAGTAGCGGAAACGATGAAGAAAGTTCTGGCATCTTAAAACTGATAGAGCTTATTTTAAAGACAGCAATTATAAGTGGTGCTAGTGATATTCATATTGAACCAACTGAAACAAATTGTATCATCAGATCAAGAATTGATGGTATGCTTAAAGAGATTTTTGTTTTTGATAAAGATATATATCCGCCACTTGGATCTCGTGTGAAACTTTTAGCAAATTTAGATATTGCTGAGAGAAGAAAGCCTCAAGATGGTAGATTTTCTGCAACTGTAATGGAAAAACATTACGATTTTAGGATGTCAACACTTCCTATTATGACTGGAGAATCAATAGTTCTTCGTATCTTGGATAAATCAAAAGTTATGATTAAATTAGAAGATCTTGGGATGCATCCTGAAAATTTTAAGAAGTTTCGTACTGCTATGGATGCACCATATGGTATATTGTTTGTAACTGGACCTACCGGAAGTGGTAAATCAACTACTCTTTATGCTGGTATGAATGCTATTAAAAGTGTTAAGAGAAAGATGATTACGGTTGAAGATCCTGTTGAGTATCAGATGTCTCTTTTACAACAAGTACAAGTTAATAATAAAGCGAATTTAACTTTTGCAACAGCACTAAAATCGATTTTAAGACAAGATCCAGATATTATCATGATAGGTGAGGTTAGAGATAAAGAGACTCTAAAAATTGCTATTGAAGCTTCTCTTACAGGGCATCTTGTTTTATCCACACTTCATACAAATGATGCAGTTTCTGCTATTAGTAGAATTATTGATATGGGTATTGAAGCTTATCTAGTTTCTGGGGCTTTAGTTGCTATTCAGGCACAAAGACTTATACGAAAGTTGTGTCATCATTGTAAGGTAAAAGTTACACTGCCTGATGAAATGTTAGCAGAAGTAAAAAATGTTATACCTCAAACTTATCAATTTTATAAAGCAAAAGGTTGTGATAAATGTATGCAAACTGGGTATTCTGGAAGAGATATGGTTTCTGAAGTTTTAGTTGTTGATGACAATATACAAAGTATGATAGCAAGGGGCATTTCCAAGGAAGAGATTTTGAAGTATGCATTAGGTAATGGTTTTGTAGCTATGTTTGAGGATGCAGCAATTCGTGCTGCCAATGGTAAAACAACAATTGAAGAAGTATATAGGGTGGCAAAATCATAATGAACTATTTTGAAGTAAATTTTATCTATAAAGGCAAAAGAGGTGCTGAATTAATTAAGGCAAAGAACAGAACAGATGCAATATCAATAGCCAAAGCAAAGTTAAGTGGGGGAACAATTTTAAAAGCGTTTGAAGTATCTGCTCCACTATCTAATCGTATAGCAGATGCAAAAGATAGCCTACTTGGCTCATTTACACAGAAAAAAGTTAAAACTGAATTTTTGATTTCTGCTATAAGACAACTTGCAGTTATGACAAATGCAGGTATATCGATACATGACAGTATTAAAGAGGTTTGTAAATCAACTGTTGATAAGCAGCTAAAGGGGATTTTTGAAGATGTTGATGAGAGCTTAAACTCTGGAAAAAGTTTAACAGAAGCTTTTATGCCGTATAAATACCATGTTGGTGATGTAACTTTAGCGATGATTGAACTTGGAGAAAATACAGGTAATATGTCAGAGTCTTTAACCAAGTTAGCTGAGGTTTTAGAAGAGATGATGGAAAATGCTAAAAAGTTAAAATCAGCTCTGAGATATCCAACAACAGTTATCGTTGCAATTGCAATTGCTTTTAGTATTTTGATGGTTTTTGTTGTACCAAAGTTTAAAGAGATCTTTGAAAAGTTAAATGCAGAGCTTCCTCTACCTACAAAGATACTTCTTTTTTGTGAACATGCTGTAAATAACTATGGTCTTTATATCTTGGCTGGACTTTTTGTATCTATCATGTATCATAAATATATGTACAAAACAAATGATGGATATAAACGAAAAGCAGATAAATATATATTAAAAGTATATCTCATAGGAAAAGTTATCTTTTATGCATCTATGAGTAGATTTATGCTTATATTTACTGAGCTTGTTCGTGCTGGTATTCCAGTGGCAGATGCATTGGATACTGCTCTTATGACTATTGACAATGAAGAGATAAAAGATACACTCTCATCTGTAAAATATTCTGTAGAGAGAGGTTCAAACTTAACAGATGCATTTAATGATACCGGACTTTATGAGGGGATGCTTATACAAATGATAAAAGCAGGTGAGCAAGGTGGAGCTCTTGATAAGATGCTTGAGAAAGTAAGTGATTATTACAAAGCACGCTTTAATGACATAATCGACAATCTATCATCTTATATAGAGCCAATTTTGATTGGCTTTATTGCTGGAATGGTACTGATGATGGCACTTGGAATATTTTTACCAATGTGGGATATGGCATCAGCTGTTAAAGGTTAAGGGGGAACTCTTTAAGAGTTTAACCCCATGCCTCATCAGCAAAAAACTTCATTTGGAGTTCTCCAATTTAAAGATTTTTTGGTCTATTATTTAACTTATCTTCTATCTCTTGCTGTTATTATAGTAAAATTTAGTGCAAGAGGGTGGATAAAAAATTACAAAAGCTTGACAAAACTCTCAAAAAGGTATATACTATATGATATATATCAACCCCAAAGGAGAGTATCATGACACAACTTGCAAAAGTCTTTCAAAATGGCAGAAGCCAAGCTATTCGGATTCCTAAGGAGTTTAGAGTAGATACTTCTGAAGTATATATAGAAAAAGTTGGTGATACACTCATCATCAAACCAAAAAAAAAGCATAAATGGGATGAATTTTTTGATATGTTGGAAGAGGTTGATACTTCGGATTTTTTGGTAGATAGAAAAGATTTACCATTAGATAGTAAAGAGATATTTTGAAGCTTTATATGCTTGATACCAACATTTGTAGCTATATCATCAGAAACAAACCAATATATATAAAAGAGATACTCCAAGAAAAAGAAAAAACTTATATGATAGCACTCTCTAGTATTGTTGTTAGTGAATTACTTTATGGTGCTATCAAAAAGGATAGTTCAAAACTTTATAAAATAGTTTCTACTTTTATAGACAATTTTGTTATTTATGATTATAGTAAAGTTTCAGCTGTTAGTTATGCAAATGTCAGAGTTTCTCTTGAAAATAGAGGCAATATCATAGGTGCAAATGATTTGTTGATAGCTTCACATGCACTAAGTTTAAAGGCTATATTAGTTACCAATAATACAAAAGAGTTTGAAAGGGTAGATGAACTTGAACTTGAAAACTGGATATGAAGAGTGAGATACGAGGTGCAAACCAATAACCATTTTTTGATAAAAGTTACAAAAAAGGTTATAGGTACTTAATTAAATGTGATTTAACCAAACTCCAACACGGCTTTGCTCTTTTTTTATAGTTGTAGCATTTCCGTGTCCTGGATAAACCTTTTTATCAAACTTTAAATTCAGGAATTTTTTTATACTCTTTTTCATATCACTTGGACTAGAGTATGGGAAATCAACTCTTCCTATTGAGTTTTCAAAGATAAAATCACCACTAAAACAGCAATTTTCTATGATAATCATACTATTTCCTGGTGTGTGACCAGGCACAAAGATATATTTTATTTTAATCCCTTCTATCTCAAACTCTGCATCTCCTGTTATCTCAAAGTCAGGAATGCTTTTAGGAGTTCCTTGTGAAAATGGATCGTTTTGGAGCATAAAAGCATCATCCTTTGGAACATAAATAGGGATTTTTAATCTCTCTTTCAACTCTTTATTACTCCATACATGGTCAAAATGTCCATGCGTGTTTAAAATAGCAATTGGGTTTGAGCAATTTTTAATGACCCAATCAGTAGCACCAATGCCTGGATCTATAATGATATCTTTCCCATTAATGCTAACAATGTAACAGTTAGTTTGATAGTCACCCATAGGCTTCATATTTAATTTCATAATTTTACCTTTTTAACACTATTCTAGCAGAAATATTAAATAGTTTAAATTAATTACTACTTAAAACCTTTTCGTACATGTAGAAGAGTAAATTAAGTTTAACTTTAGTATAATTTACAAAATTTATTTTAGGTGAGAGATAACCATGTCAAAAAGATTTAAACTTATTGAAGAGTATCTTGTTAATTTCTTAAAAGAAGAAACTTTTAAGACAGGTTTAACAGGAGGAGTTCTAGGTCTTAGTGGAGGGATAGATTCTGCTGTTGTAGCTGTTTTGGCAAAGAAGGCATTTGATGATAGATTGCTATGTGTTATGATGCCTTCACACTACTCAAGTAGCAGTAGTGTTGATGATGCTATGGAATTGGTTTTGAAATTTAAATTAAATTATGAGATTGTTCAGATAGAAGAGCTTTTAAAAGTATATGATGAAAATGAAAACTCAAATAATTTGAGAGTAGGAAATTTTTCAGCTCGTATGCGTATGGCAATTTTGTTTGATATCTCAGCAAGAGAGAGGTCATTGGTGCTTGGCACTAGCAATAAGAGTGAGTTGATGTTAGGTTACGGTACTCTTTTTGGAGATTTAGCATCTGCTATAAATCCAATCGGTGATCTTTATAAGAGTGAGATTTTTGAATTTGCTGCATACTTAGGTGTAAATGAAAGCATAATAGATAAACCACCATCCGCTGACCTTTGGGAAGGGCAGAGTGATGAGGAAGATTTAGGTTATACATATGCCAAGATTGATTCTGCTTTGAGAGAGTATGTTGAAAATAGATTAAGTCGTGATGAGATGATTGAAATTGGATTTGAGAGTGAGCTTGTTGACTTGCTATTAACTAGAATCTATCAAAACCAATTTAAGAGAAGACAACCAATCATTGCCAAATTGACTTCAAGAACAATTGGACATGATTTTTTATACCCAAGAGATATTAAACTATAGGAGAGATGAATGAGAGAGATACCGTTTTATGTACCGTCAATTGACCATGAAGAGAAAAGCCTTATAAATGAAGTGCTTTCACTTAAAGGTGCTTCAAAAATAGAAGAGTTAGAAGATTTAGTAAGTGAATATGTAGGATGCAAATATGCTGTCTCTACATCAAGCTGGAGTGCTGCTATGCATCTTAGTATGTTTGCGTTAGAACTCAAACGTGGTGATAAGATTTTATGCTCTGTTAATGCTTTTCCAACAGTTGCCGCCGCTGTAAGGCATTTTGATGCAGAACCTATTTTTGTAGATATTAACCCTGATGATTTTAATATCTCTCCTGCAAAACTCAAAGAGGCACTTGTAAAACATATGCATAAAAAATTAAAAGCAGTTATTGTCTCTCATGTCGGTGGACAGAGTGCTGATATGGATGAAATTTATAAAATTGCTAGAGAAAATAATATTATGGTTATCGAAGATGCTTCTCTTGCAATGGGTGCAACATATAACGGTAAAAAGATTGGAAATATGAATTCTGATATAGTAACATTTGGTTTTGGTGCAAAGATGAAAAACTCTATTGGAAATGCTGGAATTATTGCTACAAACAATGAAGTTATATATGAGCGGGCAAAGCTCATTCGTCACCATGCCATCAAAGCTCAAGAGTGGGATAAACATGGACATTTGGGTTATGTTTATGATGTTGTTGATATTGGCATAAAATATGATACTAGCGAGTTAGATGCAGCTTTTACTATTGCTCAACTTCAAAAATCTGATAAACATATAAAAAGAAGATTAGATATAGCAAAGATTTATGATAGAGAGCTTGGAAGTATGAAGTCTATAACCATACCTAAGAAAGTTAGAGATCATATATATAGTTTATATATTATCAAGATTGATAAAAATAGAGATGATTTTGCAAGAACACTTAGAGAAAAAGGTATTTATACGGGGCTTCATTATGTGCCTTTACATCTTTTAACTTACTATAAACAGAAATATTCATTGCGTGTAAATGATTTTCCTGCTGCCCTTACAAATTATCAGCAAATTTTATCAATTCCAAACTATCCGGGAATGAGTGATGATGATGTTATGTATGTTTGCAAAACCATTCAAGAGATTGCGGCAAGCCGAGAGTGAAAAATGAATTGTACTTTTGGGTAGAGAGATACCTCTTTTATCCAAATTTTATCCAAAAGATACTTTCGTATTTACTGTTGCCTTTTACGGCTATCTATTGTGTTATAGTTTTTTTAAAAAGATATTTTGCTAAAGCCGAAGATTTTGGACTGCCTATTATTAGCATTGGAAATTTGATTGTTGGAGGGAGTGGAAAAACACCTTTTACAATTTCTCTTGCATCTGAGCTTCAAAATGTAGCTATAGTTTTAAGGGGATATAAGAGAGAATCTAAAGGACTTGTAGTTGTTAGCCAATATGGAGTTATCACGGCAAAGCTCCAAAGAAGCGGAGATGAAGCTATGCTTTTAGCTAGGTCTCTTCCAAAAGCTACCGTCATAGTAAGTGAAAATAGAAAACAAGGTATTTTAAAAGCCAAAGAATTAGGTGCTAAAGTAGTGCTTTTGGATGATGGATTTTCACATGCAAATATAAAAAAGTTTGATATTCTTATAAAACCAGCAGAGAATTTTTCAAACTCTTTTTGTCTTCCTAGTGGTCCATTTCGAGAATCTACAGCTTATTATAAAAAAGCTGATTTATTAGCTGTTGAAGGGTTAGACTTTACAAGAAAAGTAGAGATAAAAAACCAAACTGATAGAATGGTTTTAGTAACAGCAATCTCTAAACCACAAAGACTAGATAGATATCTTCCTGATTTTATTGAAAAAGTCTATTATCCAGATCATTATAGTTTTAGTGGAACTGAACTTGAAGCAATTTTGAGAAAATATAGTGCAGATTCTATTTTAACTACACAAAAAGATGCAATAAAAATGAAACAATTTAGGATTGACCTTTCTATTATGGAGCTAGATTTAATTCTAAAACCATATATTTTAGATGTTGTAAACAGATATATAGAAGATTTTGATATACTCACCCCTTAAAAATTTTATATCAGGGGCTAAAAATGAATTTTATTGAGACAAGAGGCAACGAAAAAGGTTTTGAAAAAGAGGTCTCTTTTTCGTATGCATTATTAAATCCAAGTGCAAGTTTTGGCGGGCTTTATGTGCCTTGTTCTCTCCCTAAGTTTGATGAAAAATTTATC
>JAMONX010000080.1 GCA_027066435.1 Campylobacterales bacterium | reverse complement strand
AACGCTAATAACTATGGACTTTATACGATGTCATCAAAATATTATCATTACAGGCAAAACTGGTACGGGTAAATCTTTTATAGCACAAGCTCTTGCAAATCGTGCAATTATGGATGGATTTAAAGCTTATTATATCAGAGTACCAACTCTATTAGAGGAGATAAAAATTGCTAGAGCTGATGGTACCTACACAAATCTATTACGAAAATATTCAAGATTTAAATTATTAGTTCTTGATGATTTCGGTATATCACAAATTTCAAATGATGATGCAACAAATCTATTTGAAATAATAGAAGATAGAACAGAGATAAATTCAACAATAATCACATCTCAACTTCCAGTATCACAGTGGTATGATTATCTAAATAATAACACAGTTGCTGATGCTATTTTAGATAGAGTTGTTCACTCATCTCACAGAATAGAATTAGAGGGTGAATCTATGAGAAAATTGAGGTCGAAAATTAACAGAAATTAAAAACCTTTCGGACACTTGTGTTATAATTCACACCTTAGAGATTTTTTACTTTAGAGTGTCCGAGTCAAAAACGGCTGGGTGTCCGAATGCGTCGGCTGGAGCAACAAATTTACAAACAAACAAAGAGTTCAATGCTCTAATCACCTAGAGTCATTAAAGGCTAAAAATAGTACCTCTTATGCAAGCAAAGATTTAGAGAGAAGAGTTAAAAACCTAAAAGATAAAGAGAAGAAAATCTTAAAACAGATAAAAGATATTGTAGATAGTAACCCAAAACTAAAAAAGGGATTTGTAAATATAACATCTATGACAGGTGTAGGAGAGATAGGAGGAATAGTACTACTTCATCTATTTACCAAATACCCAAACGCAAACCAAAGAGAGATAACCTCACTTACAGGATTAGACCCCATAGATAAAACATCAGGGACATCAATAAAAACAAGATCAAAAATAAGTAAAGCAGGTTCAGTAATAGTAAGAAATACACTATTTTTAGGAGCATTGAGTGCTATAAGACATGATGAGAATTTTCAAATATATTTTAATCGACTAAAATCAAATGGGAAACATACAACTTTAGCACAAGTAGCGGTTATGCGAAAGATGATAATCATAGCTCACTCACTATATAAGAACAATAAAAAGTATGATAAAGAGGTATATAAAAAAGCAGCTGGATTAATTGATGAGTAGAGTATTTGTTACTTATAGTTACATGTTAAGTATGTTTTTTAAGATTTATAGCTTTTTTTAGGTAGCGACTATGTTCAAAAATCTGTTTTGCTCACAATCGTTTTAATAGTTATCATGATAACAAGTTTCTTTGCTCAGTCAAAATTAACGGCTAGTAAAACAGATTTTTGTGCAACTTTTTGTTATATCTTTAAATATCTTGCGATGTCAAGTGAACCATGAAAGACTCCCAAAATATCAATATCTCCACTATTTTTGATGTAGTAGGCTATGCGATAATGTCCATAAAGTAGTATTCTAATATCTTCACGATTTTCATATTTATAACCAACTTTTGGAAAATCCGTTAAGATTTGAGCTTTTTCAAATATCTCATCAATAACTTTGTTTGCCATATTCTGACTATCATCAGTAATATAACTATGAATATCTTGAAGCCATGAAATAGCTTCTTCAGTCCATCTTATTTCTGCCATTGTTTGATTTTTTGTTTCATTTCTTCATTTGAAATTGTTCTACCATTTTTAGAATCTTCTAAACCTCTTTCAATCATTCTGTTGAAAGCAAGTTCTTTTAGTATCTCATCATATGAAGTATCATCAGGAAGAGAATCTATAACTTTTTTTGCTGACTGTTTTGCAATTGTCATGATAATCCTTTCAAGGTTATGTCTTATGTGATTATAGCAAAAAAAATGTAATTTTGATTTTTCTCAGAGTTTTTGTGTCTCTTTTTTAAAAAAGAGACAGGGGATGTAAGTAAAAATTTTGATATGTTTTTTAAGATTTATGGCTTTTTTTAGGTAGCGACTATGTTCAAAAATCTGTTTTTGCTCACAACTATACTACCCCAAGGAAATCAAACAATTTTTTCAAAAGTTTAATTCTCAAGAGAGTAAAATTAGACAATAAGAACAAGGGGATAAGATGAGTAGAAAGATGGCTAAATTTTCAACACAGTTAAA
>JAMONX010000079.1 GCA_027066435.1 Campylobacterales bacterium | reverse complement strand
TGTCATCTCCTTTTGCTCTTAGCTCTGCCAATAAATCAAAACCATTTTGAAAAGGCACTTTAATATCAAGCAACATCAAATCAAAATGCATCTCATACAAAATATCCATAGCTTCCAAAGCATCAAATGCCTGTATAACATCAAACTCAAGATGCATTAAATACTGCTTTATCGTATCACTAAGAGAGACATCATCTTCTAAGAGTAGAATCTTGGCTTGCATATACTTCCTATTTTTTGGGATATTCAGGATGACAATAATCAACTCCCTCTATTATACCCAAAGAGCAACAGCCATCATTCACGCCTAAGTTTTTCAGTCCATCATCAAATGCCCAATAGTGATTATAACTGCCTTTTTTCAAAAAAACAAATGTATCTATCAAATCTTGTTTTCCTTCAACATCTTTAAGAAATTTATCTAAATCCATAATATCCGTAACTTCTACCATGCATCCAACTTCCATCGCATCTCTTGGTGATTTAATCCCTTTTGCATATAAAGAATCATATAGAATTTGTGTAGCATCTATTGCAAACTTTCCTATTGGCATCTCTTGGAGTTCATTTTCAGAATACTCAATTGTATAATCTTTGAGATTTGTGATATTTATATCATAATTTTTTATCATCTCTTCTACTGCTTGGATATGTTTTATCTCTGACTTTGTGGCTATATTTACAAATTGGCTTGCGGGTTGTACTTTGTTTATCTCAAGATATATCTCATAAGCCAACTTCTCTTCATGCCACATGTATGATAGCGAATATTTTTGCTCTTGGCTTAGCTCAACTGATGTATCACTTTGACTAGCTTCAAACGAACCTTTGCCACCACTATTTTTTGAGTTGGAGTTGCATCCTATAAAGAGTAAACCTATCATGATGATAGAAAGTGTAATTTTTTCTAATTTCATCATTGTTCCTTGTTTGGTTTTTGTAAATTATAGACCGGCACAATGAACTAAATATGAATTAATTGCATATATTTGAATAAACTTTTGGCTAGGATTTTATAAGTAAGAAATTCTCTAAAATTTAACTACACTTTTTATAAAAAAAGGTGTAAATAGGTTCTTGTTATTCTTTTACCTCAATGCACTTGTTTAGTTTTTTATCAAAAGTCAATATCTCATCAATTTTTGAATACGCACAAAGCAAACAATCAACAAAATCTAGATTTTTATCTTTGTATAACTCTAATGCCTTTTGAACTATAGCTTTGTTTGACGCATAAATATTTTCAAAACTTATTAACTCTGACAAATCCAAAAATATCTTCTCTTTGGACGCTTTGTAAACACCATTAAGAACATATACGACTTCAGCCAAAACTTCATTTGCTATATAAATATTTTTATTCTCTATAATTTCTTGGGCGATATTAGCCATATCTTTATCGTCGTTAACCAAATATCGCAAAATATAATTTGAATCCAGCCTAATCATCTAATTTAAATTTCTCCACAACATGCATTTGCCAAGCTTTATTTTCCAATACTCTTTTTGCGGAATCAGCATACTTGGAAAAAGAACCTTTTAAAGATTTTTTATCTTTTTTCTTTTGTGTGCTTATCTCGCTTATAGGAAACATAATAAATTCTATCTCGCGATTTATATATTCATCTGGTATTTGTATGTTGACATTTTTATCTGTTGGTTTTATGATTTCTCTTATCATGTATATAACCTTTTATTTTGCTTTGGTGTATTTTAACATAATTTTTTTTCTTTCTTATTTTTGTGTATATCAAATATTTATATTTTTAGGTTTACACAGTTAGGTCTAAAATTTAAATCTGAAGTGCAATTTTGAGAGAAGATTGGAACTAAGGGTTTAAAGAGGTTAAATGTTAATATTTACTTCTTTATCTAACCACAGAAAGGGAAGCGAATGTATCAACATTTAACCATAGAAGAAAGGTATCATATACAGGCTTATAAAAAAATGGATATAGATTTAGAAAACAGAATTTCAGAAGGGATAAAAAAAGATTGGTCACCAGAACAGGTATTTGCTATGTTGAAGATTAAAGATAATATGACTATTCCATTTGTAAGAATTTCTTAGATTCACATAATAAGCGAATACCCTACAAGTGATAGTTGGAGTATCTACTAGAAGAGTTAGTTACGCTTAATCAATCATAACAAAGCATTAAGGGTAAAAAATGGCATATATCCAACTAACTCTCCAAGATATGTCTCTATTTCTTCTCTTATTTGGCTTAAATCGTTATTTTTTACGGCTATTATTGGTTTTTTAAATAGAACTATTCCTATGAGGTTTAGTAATCTTTTGAAATTGTAGGTAAACATATGATAAGAGTGTTTTCTCCTAATACCTTATTTTTTGTCCTAACTAAAAAATAATCCCAACCTAGAAGTTTCATGATTTCTATTGGTATCCCTACACCTTTTTTAAAAAATGTGTTTAAAAATGAGAGAGAAAAGAACTGAAATTTTCAAAACATTAAAAAATTTGTTATAATGGATACAAATTATAAAAAGGCTAAAAGATGCAGTTGTCAATAGATTTAAAAACTAAAGATATTATTTCACTCATTTCACAAATGTCTCTGCATGAGCTTGAAAAAGTTAAAAATAGTTTGATTGAAAGAGAGTTATACTTTAAAGAATTTAAAAAAGATAATATTGAAAATATTATGGATGATTTTAAAAAAGAGGATTATTCAAAAGATTTTTTAACTGATTTAGAAGAAGGATTAAAAAAGAGTTCCATTTATAAATGAAAATCAAAAAGATAAGAGATGACTTAGAGAGTTATCTCAAAAAACACAATCTTACAAAAAAGTATAAAAAGTCAAAAAAACTTTTTGAAAGTGACCCTTTTTATCCTTCTTTAAATACTGAACTATTAGAACCAAAAGACAGATTGATTTACTCATTTAGACTAGATAGAAAATACAGAGCTTTGTTTATTTATGTTGGAGAAAATGAGATAGAGATTATAGTTTTTACTAATCATTATAAGTGAAGATATAACAAATACGACAGACTGTGCAATTAGTTTCTAGTTCACAGTTAAGAGGAGTTAGCTTGCGACTATTAACCTTTTGTAACCATTCAGCAGCCCCAAAGAAGCACTACAATAAGTATACAAAAGGTTCTAATAAGTCCTTATTTAAAGGGGTTTAATCTTGTAGCTCCTTTTGGTTGAGCAAAAAAAACTTCTTATCATACAAAGGTAAAAACGATTGTTAATAACTACAGATTTTTGCATTTTGTTATTTTATTATGAACTAAAACTTATAAGTTCCATTTAGATAAAAATATCTTCCTGGTTCATTTAATAGCATAGTGTCAGTCCCTGTTGTTAGTAGAACTAAATCTTTATAAGTATTTGTGATAGCATAAGTTTTGTCAAGGAGATTATCTACACCTGCTGTTAGTGTAATTCCATAGCTAAAGTCACGGCTTAGTTTTAAGTTTAGTACTCCATACCCTGCTAACTCTTGTTCTCCATTTTCATAGTCAACATCACTCCATTTTGTAGAGCCTATATAGGCAAGAGAGGCATTTACTATGTCACTGTTTTCATAATTTAGAGAGATATTTGCTTTAAATGGTCTCATATCTGGCATATTTGTACTACTTTGTCCAGTAAGAGCGTTATCTTTTTCACCTTTTTTATAAGATATACCGTAGTTAAGAAATAGTTCATCAGTTGCTAAAACAGTTCCACTTAATTCCACTCCATATATAGATGCGTCTACATTTTCAAAGGAGTGAAATGCTCCCATAGAGCCATCTGCTTTAGCTTTTTTGTTTGCTGTGTTGTATACGATATAATCTTTGAGCATACTATAATATGCTTTTGTTTTTATAGTAAAGTTGTCATAAATTTTCTCAACTCCAAAGTCAACCTCATAGTTTTGAGTCTCTTTTAGATCAGGTGTTCCGATGTGATTTCCCATCATGACAAGATATAGCTCTCTTGGGTCTGGTACACGGCTAGATTTTCCTAATCCTGCAAAGTATGTTAGAGTATCACTTGCGTGTATAGTTGCAAACATATTTCCACTAAGTCCACTATAATCATTTTCAGGTTCCATTTTATTAGCTGTTTCTACAATAGTATCATCATATCTCAAACCATACTCAAAATCTGTATTGTCATATCTGTAGTTTGCTTTTATAAATAGAGCTTGGTTTGTTGTGTCTACATCATTTAGTGACTTCATAAGCATACCATTTGGCATTATATTTGGTATACCATTTGTTTCATAGTGACCATCCCAATTTCTGCGACTTGCATCTATTCCAACAGTAAAATTAACACTCTTTAAATCAAAATTATTTTTAAGTTTTACTCCTTGCATCTTAGTGGTAAGAGCGTGGGTTTTATAAGATGGAGTTCCCATTTTTCTATATTTTGTTGACATAGGGTGATCTACTTCTGATTGATAGATTTGAAAATCTATAGCTTTAGAGTATCTGCTTAAATTATAGATTGAATACTCAAGGTTATAGATATCTGAGTCATCATATAGAGCATCCATTTTTGAAGATGGGTAGAGTATATTGTCACTTCTATTGGCGGTGTAACTTAAACGAAGCTCTTGGTTATCTGTAATATCAAAAAAGATTTTTCCCATAAGAGTTGATTTTTCAAATGCATCCATATCTGCATATTGTGGTTGATACTGTGCTCCAGCCATTACGGTTCCAGTAGTTGTATTTATGATTTGTTGGGCAAAATCATCGCCATTTCCATCTTTGTATTGACCACCTTTTTCATAAGATGTGCTTAAAAGTCCTCTTATCCTATCGGTTCCACCACTGATACTTCCTGCAACTTTTTGATATCCAAAACTACCGCCATTTAGAGTGATATCTCCACTTAACTCTTTAGTTGGTTTTTTTGTTTTTATGTTTACAAGGCCACTTAGAGTTCCAAAGTTTTCTACATCAAATGGACCTTCTGTTACCTCTACTGTTTGGATATTGTTAGTAAGTACATGTGAAGTTGGTGGATCCATTCGATTTACACACGCACCACACACTTTTGTGCCATCTATGATGATATTTATATTGTCTCTTTTTTGCCCACGAAGTAGTATGTCATTTGCGATGCCACTTCTTCTTACGATATCTACCGAAGGTATATTTTTACTCAAAGCTTCAGCTAAGTCTGCAGATTTTATCTCTTTGGCACTAACATCTTTGACGATTTGCGAGTTTATCGTCTCCTCTATAGTAACTTTTTCTAAATCAGCACTCTGTGCATAAGTTATGGCACAAATAGATAACAGTATCACTCTCTTTTTCATTTGTAAATCCTCCTAAAGATTGTAGGAGTTAATTTTAGTAAGCTAGTGTTAATTATCTGTTAAATTTTTTTTAGAAGTAGTAAAAAAGTGTTAAAATAGCTCTTTTTTCACTATCTGTTATATTATATTTTACATTTAGTGCTATCTCTTTACTCAATCTTTGTGTTAAAAAAAGTTCAAAATTGTCTATTTTATCGCCATATGAAAAAAACTCTCTTTTTGCACTAAAGCCAAATTTTTGATTTGAAAAATTTCTGATTATACCAATCTTTGGAGCTATAGATACAGACACATCTTTGCCATAATAAAGTGCAGGATTTAAAAACAGATAATATAAAAACCCCATATTTTTATAACTTCTACCAACTCCTCCATCTATCCTAAATTGCATCTTATCTCTATAATCTCTTTTAAACCCAGCGATAATACTCCAAGACAATGGAGCAAACAAGTCGTCTCTTAGGGCATATGAGCTGATATTTATAATGTCAAACTTTTCAAATTTTATATCTTTAAGTTCTCTTTTTAGCATCTCAAAATCAAAAAAATTGATATATGCTCCCTCTATAAAACCAGTATCTAAATCATAGATATCGTGAAATGCAGGTTTATATGAAAATGATATATCACCTCTATTGCTTGTTCCTATTGTTACTCTATCTGATTTATGTCCAGTTAGTGGATTTATAGGTTTTTTAACCGGGTATTTTATATCTCCATCTATTTTGCTTCTCTCTTGTAAAATCTTCATCAAATTAGCGATATAGTGCTTTTTTTCTACCCTATTTTTAGCTCGATTAAAACGAAGCATCTCAGTTGCTAAGTCTAAAGTATATGCTTTTTGTCTATCTCTTAGAGGTTTTAAAAGTTCAAGATTGTAGTCACTTTTTAAAAATTTATTAGCAATTTTTTTGTTATCAATCTTTTTAAAAATCTCTTGCATCTTTTTAGTTTTTGAAGGACGATAGACAACACCATCTATAAAACCAGCTTTTTTTACTGCCCTAATTGTATCTATGGGAATAGCTTTTATACTAAAATCATCAATCAAGACAACACCTTCTCTTGCAGATTCAAAAAGCCATAAAAGATTATAAGAACAGTTTTCATTAAAAAAGAAGTAATCAGCATAGATATCTCTAAATTCAAATTGATGATAAAGAAGTAGTTTTATCTCTTCTTGTGTTAAATTAAGCTCATACTCCCAAATATCTCTTCTCTCCATATCGTTATACTCTTTTATCTTGTCATAATATGAAGTTATTGAGTATCTGCCTTCATAGTTTCCACTCAAACCATTGTATGCATATAAAAAGCCATTTGTCTCATCTGTTATAGCTGCATAATCTATGGCATTTGAGATAAGAGGAGTCTTTTTATCAGAATCTACACGCAAAAATGTATGACCATACATAGATGCAGGTGAATTTATATGAGCTGTTGGAAATATCAAAGATAAATATTTTGGGTCATACTCTTTTATAATCTTCTCTAACTCATTACATGAGTATTGTTGAGACTTACCTTTTAAACTTGGAAGCTCTTTTAAAAGCCAATTTATACGAGCAGGAAATCTGCACAATAGAGATTGATTATATTCGCTCAAAAGTGCTTCAACTAATGCTTTTAATTCTGCTTTAGGGTTTGTTTTCCCTTTTGGAGATAGAAAGAAGTTTTCATCATCTACTTCGCTTTTGCCATTTTTAAAATGAAGCAATGTATGCCAGTAGCGATTATCGTGTAAACTTAAATATTTTGTAGAGTTAAAATCAAAACTAAAGAGAGAAGAGGTTATAAAAAACAACAAAAGGGCTGTAAAAAACCCTCTATGTTGCAAAAATTAACCTATGATAGAAGCGATGTTATCGATAACTTCAGCAGATGTTACATCAGAAGATGTATAAATTTTTGAAAAGTTAGCTTTTAATGCTTGAGTAAAAGCAGCTTTATCTTCAACACTCATAAGAGTTGAAAGAGTATCAAGGTTTTCACCATTTCCAGCAGCAATATCTATAGCTAATTCATCCATATTTTGAGCAACAAACTTCTCTAATTTTTCATTTAGAACAATTTTTGTAGGCTTATCACAGTTTAGTGTACCACTTGTGATACCAAATGTTTGGTTACCAGAAGTTCCATTTGTTGTAGTAGCAAATAGTTGCATCAACACTGTATCTTGGTTTTCAATAACCATACTTCCCAAACCACAACCTGTGTTTGTATTTCCAGCAGCATTAAGTGATGATGCCAATAGCACTGCACTTGCAGCCATAATAATTTTCTTCATAAAGTCTCCTTAAAATTTGATGAGTGGTAGTTTAGCATTATTTAATTAAAATAATTATAATTTTCTTCTTAATCACTTTTTTTGTAAAATCAGAAATTATTATAAAATAAGGTAGCTATAAAGTGCAAAATATAAAAAAATTACTTCAAAACCTAAATGAACTTGTGATGTTTAAACACTCTATCTTTTCGCTCCCTTTTATTTTCATAGCTATGATAGTTTCGGCTGATGGATGGTTTGGGTGGAAATTATTTTTTTTAGGAGTTTTAGCAGCCGTGAGTGCTAGAAATTTTGCGATGGGGTTTAACAGATATGTTGATATAGATATCGATAAAGATAACCCAAGAACTGCAAATCGTCCAAGTGTCGATGGGCGGTTAAATAAAAATACCATTTTGATTTTTACAATTGTTAATGCTTTTGTTTTTGTTTTGGTTGCTTTTTTTATAAACTCTTTGGCATTTTGGTTATCATTTCCAATACTTCTTATTTTGGGTGGATACTCTCTGTTTAAAAGATTTTCCTCTTTGGCACATCTAATTTTGGGACTCTCTTTGGGACTTGCTCCCATCGCGGGGGTTGTTGCTGTGGAAGGGCAGATAACACTTTGGTCAATATTTCTCTCTATTGGTGTTATGTTTTGGGTGGCTGGGTTTGATCTGCTCTACTCTTTGCAAGATATTGAGTATGACAAAGAGCTAAAGCTCCACTCTATACCTTCAGTTTATGGCTCCAAATGTACACTTTTTCTATCTCAAATATTTCATTCTCTTACTATTTTATTTTGGATTTTCTTTGCTTATCTATCTCTTAGTGGGTTTTTTATTTATGTTGCAGTTTTTGCATCTGCTGTAGTTTTATACTTTGAACATTTGATTGTAAATAGGGATTTTACAAAAATAGATAAAGTTTTTTTTACTCTTAATGGTTATCTTGGTATAATGTTCTTAATTTTTGTAATTATTGATAAGGTTATTTAAACTATGGATGTTAGGTTCGTCTCAAGTATTTTAGATATTTATGTTTCTGTGCTTGATGGGGAGTCTGATGAGCTGTTTAGAAAAGAGTATCGTGTTTTATCTGATTTTGAAGAAGATGCTGTTGGGCAGTGGTTAAAATTAGCAAAAGCTAGGGGTGAGACAAGTGATAGTGATGATGTTTTAATTCAATTATTGGTAGAACTTCATAAAAAAGTTGACTCATTAACTGCATATGTCAAAAATGAGGAGAGAACACTTTTATCACTTGAACACTCTTTTAAGATTTGTAAAATTGGGTTTGAACATATCATGTTAGAAGAGGAGCTATTGGAGATTGGCAAGGAGTATTATTGTCGTATTTGTATGCCTGTTTTTCCAAAGAGAGAGATGCCTATTTTTATAAAAGCGTATGAAAAAAATTGTGCAAAGATAACGCTTATGCATGAAAGAGATCAAAAAGATTGGAATGCATATGTTACGGCAAGAGAGAGAATTGAAATAAGAGAAAAAAGGTTGCAAACATGATAATAGAGATGTTAGCTTTTTTGATTTTTGCTATAGTGCTTATGCTTCTTATTGCCTATTTTTATTATCGTGATAAAGGGATAGTCAAACAGTTAGAAGCTTATGAAGTAGCGATAGATGAGTTAAATAGAAGACTTCATAATGTTGAGAAGAAAAGTGATAATGACAAAGTTTATATGGAACATGTCTCTAATTTTTCAAATGAATTGAGTAAAATAGAAGAAGAGTTAAATGATAGATTAGATGATTTGAGTGATCCACTTCTAAAAACTATAAGAGCGATTAAAGATATGGAGGTTGAAGTAAAAAGAATCAACGAAAGTGTAAATGAACGCATAAACAAACTAGAAGAAAACACTAAGCTTTCAACTATGTCAAATAGTGCAAAACTTATCAATGAAAAAGCAATAGTAGAACTTTATAAAGCAGGCTATAGTGCAGCAGAAATTGCTAAAAGAGAGAGAACTCCTATCGGTGAAGTAGAATTAATTTTAAGGATTTCAAATCTTAGATAATATTCACTCCTCTTGGAGAGAGGTGTTAGAGAACTCTTTAGGTGAGTTGGATAGTGAATATTTGGAGTTTTTAAAAAATGACAACTCCTATTTTCCTGATAAGGATAATCTTCTAAATGCTTTTAAAACACTTCCTCTTGAGAAGACAAAATATATACTTTTTGGACAAGATCCATATCCTAGATATGAAAGTGCGATTGGATATGCATTTATAGATGGAAAAGTAAAATCTATCTTTAGTGAAAATGGACTCTCAAAAGAGGTAAATAGGGCAACAAGTCTTAGAAATTTTATCAAAATGGCTCTTTACTGTGATGGGGCATTAAAAGATGATTTTTCAAAAGAGGCGGTTGCATCTATAGATAAAAGAGCCTATATTACAAATATAACTCAACTTAGAGAAAATTTTGAGAAAAATGGAGTTTTACTTTTAAATACAGCACTCATTTTTACAAATAAAGAGGATTCCAAAAAACATATAAAAGCTTGGAAAGGTTTTGTAAATAGATTTTTAGAAGAACTAAGAGATTTTAAAATCGAATTGATTTTGTTTGGTAATTTTGCTAAAGATGTCGAAAAATACCAAAGCACAAATTTCTATAAAAAACATATCATGATGCATCCATACAATATCAGCTTTATAACTGAACCAAAAGCACATAATCTTTTTGCTCCCATGAAACTACTTATAAAATAGCTTATAAAATTCTTTAATAAATTTTT
>JAMONX010000078.1 GCA_027066435.1 Campylobacterales bacterium | reverse complement strand
ATAGCACCCTTTTCCACTTCGATATGCTATAATACCGACTTTCCAGACCCCTTAAAAAAGAGTCTGGGAAGAATTTTTTCATCAATAAATAACTGATTTTTTAGATCTATAACCTTAAAATCGCCTCTTTTTTTCTAAAAAAGCAAAAGTTGTTTATATCTTAACTTTTTCTCTACAATTTTTTCTTCACCAACCAAAATTTCCATACGACTATACTGTTTATCTGTAATTTGCAAAACTCTTACATTTCCTTTTGGAGGGAGTGCTTTTTTGATACGATTTGTATATTTATCAGTTTCATCTTGCCCTTTGCAAATGCGGATATAGATAGAGTATTGCATCATATTAAATCCATTTCTGATGAGATGACTTCTAAATTTTGAAGCATATTGTCTATCTCTTTTTGTATTTGTTGGTAAATCAAACATAACAAACAATCTCATAAATATAGCCTCTTTCATAATTTATATCCTTCAATAAATGTTGGTAATCTTAAAAGATTATAATCACTATTAATATATGCCTTTTGTAATGTTTGAACCATCTTTTCTATAGCATTTAAAATACTTAATTTTTCACCATCTATATCAACATATATCGTAAGAAGATTAATAAGTTGAGCTTTTTGCTCTTTTGTCAAAAATATCTCATCAATTTCACAATCTTCATAAATTTTTATAACTTCAATATCAACAAAAACTCTAAATGTTTCTATTAAATCGTCACTTAAGTTAAAAGAGTTTAATTCATTACTATGTTGAATTCCAAAAGCAGGTATAAAACCATATGCACTAATTGTTCTTGAGATTGCTCCTCTGATGATGGCATAACCATAATTTAATGCTCCATTTCGTCCATCCATACTGTTACGACGGTTTATATCTTCAAACATATAGTTAAAATATTCACTTGCTGCATAACTTTCAATATATGTCTTGTCATTTGATTGTACTTTTTGACTCAAAACTTTTAATTTTTTATAACCTTTTTGTCCTGCAACTTTTAGTGCTTTTGCTTGATTAAGCACTTTTGTTTGAATAATTCTTTGCCATAATTTATTTTTAAGAGGTTTTGATATATTTTTCTGGATATGTGCTATTTTTGAAAATCGACTATGTTGAGAAAACGGTAAAAACAGTCCATTTGGATGGTGATATTCATCACAGATAAAAAGTGCTATCTTCTCTTTTGCTATAGAAGATAGCAATGAGGTTGTGATAGTTGCTTGTCTTGACTCTATAACTATCACTGATATATCTTCTAAATCTATACTCACTTTTTCATTTAGTTCTTTTTGGTCTACTAAAAGATTAGTATTTTTCAGTGATAAATAGGCAGGGTTTGATATATAAATAACCCGCCATCCCATCATCTACTCCTTTTTGTCCCTAATCTTTTTTCACTTTCTATTTTATTACAAGCACCTAATATTCCAACATGATATTTTGTGATATATTCTGCATTTTGAATACCCGTACCATGACTACATATATTTGAACTATCTCTCTTAAATAATTCATTTTCAATATTATTATGATTTTTCAATATAATCTTACCAGTCCCACTATGAGTTGAAACAAAATAACCTTTTATAATTTTAGACTCTTTTGTTACTGTTGCTCTAGTTTTAATCTCAATAAACTCATTTTTGTAAATTGAAAATAAAAACTTATAATTTTCATCCATTTCCAACCACTCTTTTGGAGTGCCATCTTTATTTTTCCCAGAAACTATCGCTTTATTTGGCAATTTATCTTTTACAAAATCAGACACATAAATAGGTACTACATAAAACTTACCTTTTCTTTTATCTCTAAATACATCAACTCTTGGCATGCTACTGTGTTTTGCTATTTTTGTATCATAGTTTAATTTTATATTTCTTACTTTACCACCACCTGTAAGCTCTAATAGCTTATCTTTCTTTTTATTTGCTCTAAAATCTTTTGGACTATAAAAAGTTTGTTCATGTGCCTCGCCAGTTATCTTCTTTCTAGGTGAAAACGAAACGAATATTTCACTTATTGATTTATCCATATCTTCACGAAAATTTTCAAATGGTGGTTCAAATCTAACTTTTTGTGATTTTTTATCTTTCTTTTCATAAATAAATCCCTCATGTTTTGCTGATACAGTAGAGAGCTTTTGTACTTGTGATTGTGTGGCAA
>JAMONX010000077.1 GCA_027066435.1 Campylobacterales bacterium | reverse complement strand
TTGTTGTTGGGTTAAACCATGAAAATGACTTAAACAGTGAGTTTGAAAAATCAGGTATATTTGTAAAAAACCTTGATATGAAAAGAGATATTATAAGTTTCTCAAAAACTTTAAAAACTTTAACTGAGTTAATAAAAGAACATCGTATAGATATCATTCATACTCACATGTTTCATCCTCTAATCTTTGCTTATATATTAAAACTAAGATACTCAAAACTAAAAATAGTCTTTACTTCACATAGCGAAAACATAGGATCAAAAGCTAGAGAAAAAATCACAAAAATCACAAAATATTTTAGAAATACAGATATAGTTTTTTCAAAAGAGATGATTACAGATATCTATAGATCAGATGCAAATGTGATTGCAAATGGTGTTGATATAGAGAAATTCAAGCTAAACTTAGAAAAAAACAAACTTTATACTTTTATTGCTGTAGGGGTATTAAGAAAAGGAAAAAACCATATTGCATTGGTGAAATATGCAAAAATATTAAAAGAAAAAGGGTATAAGTTCCAAATACAAATCGTTGGAAGCGGAGATGCTAGTGGAGATGAACAAGAAAATATTGAAGCTGCGATAAAAAAAGCTGGAGTAGAAGATATATTTTTAATGCTTGGAAAAAGAGCTGATATACCAACTCTTTTAAACAAAGCTGATTGCTTTATAATGCCCTCACTCTATGAAGGTTTACCAATCTCTATTTTAGAGGCAGGAGCCACATCTTTACCAATAATTTCAACGAAAGTAGGAGTCATCAATACAGTGATAGATGATGAGTGCGGATATCTAGTCTCTATTGATGAGTTTGGAGAGAAAATGGAGTATATTTTAAACAATAAAGAGGAAGCGAAAGAGAGAGGAAAAAAACTTTTTAAGAAAATTAATAATAGTTATTCTATAAAAAATATGGCATTTATGCATAAAGAAATATATTTAGGATATAATTACTCCTAATTAAAATTAAGGATAATTAAAATGATAAAAAAGACACTTGTAGCATTAGCGATAGCAGGAAGCATGTTAGCAATAACAGGCTGTGGGAAAAAAGATGAAATAGTTCAGCATAAGATGATAACTATGGATAGTGGTGATATAGCACCAAAAATAAAGATTGGTTCTAATTTAGAGATAGAGCTAAAAGATCAAAATGGTACAATCCATCAACTTACAGATGATACAAAAAAGGTAGTTTTTGCTTTTACAAAACTAACAGGTCATTTAATAACAGACTTTTTAGCTACAAAAGATAATGATTTTTTGATCAAAAACAAGATGTTTTATGTAGCTGATGTTAGCCGTATGCCATCAATAATTTTAGACTATGCTGTACTTCCAGGTATTAAAAAGTTAAATTACCCAATGATTTTACTTCTTGATGAAACAGTAGCAGATACTTACAAAAGTAAAACAAATGGTGATTCAATTATGATTTTAACACTTGACAAAAAGAAAGTTACAAAAGCAGATTTTGTTTCAAATATAGAGGATTTTCAAACAGCAATTAAGTAACTTACTTTAGAACAGATAGATAAGCTAAAGCTTCTTCTATCTCGTTTTCATCAAAAACTTTAATTCCATTCTCTTCTAAAACTTTCATTGTTACTCCAACTCCTCTCATAAGCACCCCACTAAATGTTCCATCATAAACCATTTTATTTGAACAAGAGGGACTTTTTGACTTTAAAATAGCTACTTTTATATTCTCATTTAACACAAGTTTTAATGCTATATTTGCCCCATAGTTAAACTCATCTGTTACATCTAACCCATTAACATTAAGAACTTTCCCATTAACTTGTATCTCACTAGGAAATCTTGGTATAGGCAAACCTCCATCAACTTCAGGACAACAAGCAATAAGTTCATAATTATCAAGAGATGAGAAATCATAATATTTAACTATACCATCATATCTCACTCTTTTTCCAAGCAGACAAGCACTTATTAGTATTTTTGATTTTAAAAATATATTCAATTATTTCTCCAAATTAAAGATGATAAAGTAAGATAAAATTGTGTAATAAATAAGAAGTAAGAAAACGAAATCCGGCAGCGACCTACATTCCCACAACAGTAAGCTGCAGTATTATCGGCGATGAGGGTCTTAGCTTCTTGGTTCGAAATGGAACAAGGCGTTTCCCCCTCTCTAGAGCCACCAGAAATCGTTGA
>JAMONX010000076.1 GCA_027066435.1 Campylobacterales bacterium | reverse complement strand
GCTGCAAACAAAAATTCTGGTTGATTATAGACTGCATGTACTCCATACCAATTTAAATCTTCTCCCTCATGTTTGCCACTTTTAGAGTTTTGTTGACCAAAAAGTGAGATATTTGCATAAGTATTGTTTGATTTTGATTTTTTATTACCACCACCAAGTGTGTGGTAGGTAAGTCTAGCCTCTAATGATAAACTATCTCCCTCTTGCTCACCGCTATATCCTTCACCATTAAAAACACCTATCTCACTAGAAAAATTCTCGGTTTTTGTTTTAAAGTTGATACCACGATCTGCTGAATTTGTAAGTTTAGCAGTAGACTCTACAAAAACTTTATAGATTGATCTATAATTCCAAGAACCTTTTTGCTCATAATCATGCCAAGTTCTATGCACTTGTCCCATCTCAACACCAGTATATGGCAAAATATCATCAAGATAAAGATATGCATATTTTAATCTTACATAAGTCTCTCCTGCTTTTGTCTTAGTATCAAGTGTAAGTCTCATATAATCTTTTGAGTCTTTATCAAAGTAAGCTTTTACTTGAAAATAGTTTCGTCTTGTCTCAAAACCATTTGTAGTCTCACCTGTTATATCTGACTTACTTTGGACAAAACCAAGATAGTGTTTGCCTGAAAATTTCAGTAATGGAACTTTAGCCTCTACTATAGTATCTTTTGCGATTACATTTGTTGATATTGCTACCAATGTAGCAACTGAGAGTAAAACTTTTTTCATATTCTTTTCCTTATTTTTTAATTAAGTAATAATAGTATCAAATAAATATTACAGAACGATTACAAACTGTGTTATATTAGAGATGTCCTTAAGATAAATAGAGATAAGATTTGGGGCAAAAAATATAAAACTAAAAAAGAGAAACTTTTATGGAAATACAAACAATAAAAAAGATGCAAAAAAAGGCTATAAAATCTAGTGGTGTAGATTTTATGAAGATAGGTGTAGCACTTATCTTCATGACAATCGTGCTGATATATAGCTTCTCAACTACAGGAGGCATACCAAATAGTACATTTTTAGCAATTGCCGCACTTTTTGGTGCATACATGGCGATGAACATTGGAGCAAACGATGTGGCAAACAATGTAGGTCCAGCTGTTGGAAGTAAAGCATTATCTATGAGCGGTGCTATAGCTATTGCTGTTATATTTGAAGCAAGTGGAGCATTTATAGCAGGTGGTGAAGTTGTAAATACTATCAAAAAGGGAATTATAAATATTGATGCTTTTGGTGATAACACTGACGCTTTTATCTGGGCGATGATGGCAGCTCTTGTCTCTGCAGCTTTATGGCTAAACTTTGCAACTATTATGAAAGCTCCTGTCTCTACAACTCACTCTATTGTTGGTGGAGTTATGGGTGCTGGAATTGCAGCTGCTGGTTTTTCAATCGTTGATTGGGGAACTATGGGAGCGATTGCTTCTTCTTGGATAATTTCACCTCTTTTTGGAGGCATAATAGCCGCAGGATTTTTATACTCTATCAAAAAAACTATCGTATTTAAAGAAGACCGTGTAACTGCAGCAAAAAAATGGGTACCTGTTTATGTTGCCATCATGTCTTGGGCTTTTGTTACTTATCTAACACTCAAAGGTTTGAAAAAAGTTTGGCCATCAATTGTCTCTTTTGTAAATGATACATTTTTTGCGATCCTTCCTGTCACTAAAAAACCAACCTTTTTAACAGCTGCTATTTTTGGTCTTATAGTTGCAGTAATTGTATATTTTCTTATCAAAAGAAATATGTCAAAAGAAGATAAAAAAATAGAAAATAGCAGAATAGGAATAAACTCTCTCTTTACAATCCCTCTAATATTTGCAGCAGCACTTCTTAGCTTTGCACATGGTGCAAATGATGTTGCAAATGCTATTGGACCATTAGCTGCAATCAATGAAGCTATCATACACGGTGATATCTCTTCAAAAACTGGTATTCCATTTTGGGTTATGGCAGTGGGAGCAATAGGAATTGCAATAGGCTTAGCATTATATGGACCAAAGCTAATTAAAACAGTTGGAACTGAGATAACAGAGCTAGATCAAATAAGAGCTTTTTCTATTGCTATTGCAGCTGCAATTACTGTAATCATAGCTAGTCAATTAGGGCTACCTGTAAGTTCAACTCATATCACAATCGGTGGTGTATTTGGTGTGGGCTTTTTAAGAGAGTGGTTAGATAATTATGATGAAAAAGAGGTTATTAAATATGAGAAAGAGATAATCCATGATGAACAAAAGAACCTAAAAGCTTATCAAGCAGAACTACATTCTCTAGATGCTAAAGAAAAAAAGTCAAAAGAGAACTATAAAAGGATTGTAACTCTATACAAACTAATTGATGATGAAGAGGATAAGATAAAAGAGGCAAAAAAGGTACTAAAATCTACCCAAAAGATAAAATATGTCAAAAGAGATGCAGTCAAAAAAATTATAGCAGCTTGGGTTATCACTGTTCCTGCTGCTGCTCTTCTCTCTGCTATGATATTTTTTATGATAAAAGGAATGTTGATTTAGTATGACAAACTCTGGTATATTTACTATCTCATTAGATTTTGAACTCTATTGGGGGATGCGAGATGTTGTGAGTGTTGAAGGTTATGAAAATAACCTTCAAGGCACTCCAGATGCAATAGAGAAGATGCTACAGCTTTTTAATGATTATGGTATTCATACAACTTGGGCAACTTTAGGATTTTTATTTTGCAAAAATATAGAGGAAGTTAAAAAACATTCTCCAAATCTTTTACCCTCATACACAAACGATGAGATAAATCTTTATAACTATATGGAGCAAAACACTCTTGAGGATTTATACCATTTTGCACCAAAGTGTATTGATTTAATCACTTCTTATCCCCATCAAGAGATTGCAACTCATACATTTTCACACTACTACTGTCTTGAAAATGGACAAAATGAAGAAGAATTTTTATTAGATCTTGCGGCTTCTATAAAAATTGCTTTGTATAAAAATATAGAATTGACATCTCTTGTATTTCCTAGAAATCAATACAATGAAAATTATCTTGAAATGATACAACAATTAGGAATTACAAGTTATCGTGGAAACGAAAAAGGCTGGATATATGAAGCCAAAAGTGAACAGGAGAAGAAAACTCCGATAAAAAGATTGCTTCGCATACTTGACTCATATATAAATATCTCTGGATTTCATACTTACTCACTTTCTGATATATCAAAACAAACCCCTTACAATATACCAGCAAGTAGATTTTTGAGACCCTACTCTGCTAGATTATCATTTTTAGATTCACTTCGTCTAAAGAGGGTTACAGATGCGATGACATATGCTGCAAAAAATGGTGAGCTTTTTCATATTTGGTGGCATCCACACAATTTTGGAGTAGATACAGATGCAAATTTAACTTTTTTGACTAAAATATTAAAACATTACAAAATGCTCAATAAGGAATATGGCTTAAGAAGTTTAACTATGGGAGAAATAAGTATAGAGCTAGATGAAAAAAACAGGTGATAATATAAAAGCAGAAAATGCAAATTGGAAATTTAACGGAGAGATGGTAGAAAATTTTCAAAAACATATAGAAAAATCTGTCCCTTTATATAAAGAGGGACATAAATTAATCGAAAATTTAAGTGACTACTTTATCAAAAATGACTCCACCTGTTATGAATTAGGCTCCTCTATCGGCACACTTCTTTACAATATATCAAAAAAACACTCACTAAGAAGTGCTAAGTTTATAGGTTTAGAGATAGAAGAAGATATGGTAAAAAAAGCAAACAAGCTTTACAAAAACCCAAACCTCTCTTTTATTTGTGATGATATAAACCATACAAAACTAGAAAAATCTGACTTGATAATCTCCTATTATACAATGCAATTTATCCATCCAAAACATAGACAAACTTTATTTAACAAGATTTATGAATCCCTTCACTGGGGAGGAGCATTTATACTTTTTGAAAAGGTGAGAGCAAATGATGCAAGATTTCAAGATATTTTAACAGCTCTTTATACTGACTATAAACTAGACAAGGGTTACAGTCCTGATGAGATTGTTGCAAAGACAAAAAGCCTCAAAGGAGTGTTAGAGCCTTTCTCAACAAAAGGAAACCTTGACCTTTTAAAAAGAGCTGGTTTTGTTGATGTTATAACTATTCAAAAGTATATGAATTTTGAGGGGTTTTTAGCTATTAAATAACCTATTCCCCAAAAATAATTATATCTCCAACCCTCTTCTTAACAAGCGATTTTTGGGGAGGAATGCTTCCTTGATATTTATATTTTGCTAACTCAATTTTTAAAATATCAATTTCACTTTCAAACTCATTAATTTTATCTTTAAACTGTAAAATTATATCAACCCCTGCTAAGTTTACACCCAAATCTCTTGTCAATCTAAGAATCATATTTATCCTATCGATATCTCTTTGAGAATAGAGTCTCATCTTCCCGCTTGTTCTTGATGGTGTTACTAAGCCTTCTCTCTCGTATTGACGAAGAGTCTGGGGGTGTATGTCTAAGGCTTTTGCCACAACACTTATCAAATATACTGGTTCATCATATCCGTGCAAAATTTGCTCCTTTTATGGTAGTTTTTCTTCCATTATTTTAACTAAATCTTCATCTAAATCTTCAATTTTTGGCAGTACCACTAAAAGTTTTAGATATAAATCACCCATCTGTTTAGATTTTCGATCTACTATGCCCTGCTCTTTTACACGCAACTTTTGACCACTTTTGATTCCTTTTGGCACTTTTACAGTTATCTCCTTATGAAGAGTTTGTACTGTAATCTTACCACCAAAGAGTGCAGTTTTTAAACTAATTTCTACATCCTTAGTCAAATTATTACCATCTCTCTCATAATCAGGGCTTTGTGATACTTGTACTTTGATGTAGAGATCACCAACTTGTGAACCGTGTCTTTGACCTTTACCTTTAACTCTTAGTTTTTCTCCATTTTTAATACCTGCTGGAATTTTTATATCAAAACTATCTCCATTGTAAGAGACGGAGTGCTTTCCACCAAGAGCTGCTGTATTAAATGCAATAACAATCTTTGCTTCAGTATCTAAATCTGGCTGAGAAAAACCACCAAAACCGCTACTATTAAAGCTACTACCACCAAAAGAGCCACCACCAAATCCACCGCTACCAAATATATTTCTTAAAATCTCATCAAGGTCACCTGACCCTTGATGACTCCCTGCAAAATCACTAAAGCTCTGACCACCAAACATATTATCACCCACTTGGTCATACTGTCTCTTTTTATCCTTGTCGCTTAAAATTTCATATGCAGCATTAATCTCTTTAAATTTCTCTTCTGCCTCAGGAGACTTATTTATATCAGGATGATACTGCCTAGCCAACTTTCTATATGCCTTTTTTATTTCATCTGCAGATGAACTCTCTGAAACACCGAGTGTCTCATATAAACTTTTACTCAATCTAAAACTCCAATATTTTTATCTGTATTGTATCATATAAGTTTAGTCTATGTCAATCAAGTTTATGATAGTTTTAAAATATAATAAACTTCTGTTATAATTCAAAAATAATGAAAGAATTAAAATTAATAGAACAAATTTTACTTTATAGTGCTTGTTTTAGAAAGAAGTATCTTCAAAATATTATACCAATAGCTCTGATTGTCTCTTATATTGCCTATGGTGATTGGATTTTTTCTATTGCAATTGGGTTTTTAATTTTTGCATATTTTCAAATAAGTTATAAATTTTATATAAAATATGCCACACATAACAAAGATGAGTTACTGAAAGCACTTGAAAAGAGTGGTCGTAAAGAGTTGGAAATCCCTGATGAAAGTCAAGCATTTCATCTTTTTAAGAAATCAGCCACCTGTGATCTACCAACTGCCCCTGCTCCTGCTATAAATATAAAAGAGTTTGAAATATCTATAGTTTTTTTAGGTAAAGAGCATTTAACACTCTACACAAAATGTCCAAAAATCTATATATACAAACTAGAAAGAGGTGCAAAACCAAAAAAAGGTAAAGCAAAACCAAAATCTGCTTGTGCTGAAAATCGTGAATATTATTACTCAAACTTTATGGGGGCTTATTATGACACGACTGAAAAAGTAGTTCATATTGCACGAAAATCTGGAGACCCTCTAAAAATAGGAGCAGAAAAAGGTCCTGGTACTAAAATGGTCAATGAAATTAGAAAAATATTACGAGCATAATTAAAAAGGAGAAAATTCATGAAAAAATTTATTTTATTATCTATACTTTTAACAGTATCACTTATCGCCAAAACAACTCTATTTACAGATGCATCTGATATTACAAAACGAATAACTCCTCAAAAGGGCAACGCTATACTCTCATACAATGAAAGCATAAAAGATGTAAGAGAAGCCGTTGTGAATGTTTCAACTTCAAAAAAAATCAAAGTCTCACAAGAGTTAGAACAATTTATGCAGCACCCACTTTTTCGTGAATTTTTCGGAGATAATTTTGGTGGACAGAGAGAAAAAGGTGGTAGGAGAACTCATTCACTTGGATCTGGAGTAATTGTTACAAAAGATGGATATATTTTAACAAATAGCCATGTTGTAAGTGGAGCTGATGAAATCTTTGTAAATGTCAATGGAGATGATGAGTATAAAGCAAAACTTATTGGAACTGATCCCAAAACTGACATAGCAGTCATAAAGATAAAAGGTAAAGATTTTAAAGTTGCAAAGTTTGCAAACTCTGCTAATGTTAAAGTGGGAGATGTTGTTTTTGCGATTGGAAACCCTTTTGGAGTTGGAAGCTCTATAACGATGGGGATTGTTTCAGCACTAAATAAAAGTAGAGTTGGAATAAATCAATATGAAAATTTTATTCAAACGGATGCATCTATAAACCCTGGAAATTCAGGAGGTGCATTGGTCGATAGTAGAGGTGCTGTTGTAGGGATAAATAGTGCAATTTTATCAAGAAGTGGCGGCAATAACGGTATAGGTTTTGCTATACCTTCTAACATGGCAAAAAATATTGCAAGCAGACTTATCCTTCATGGAAAAATCCAAAGGGGCTATCTTGGAGTCTCAATATCAGATTTGACAAAGAGTCTTAAAAGTGTTTATAAAAATGACAAGGGTGCAATTGTCGTAGATATAGTAAAAGGAGATGCTGCAGATCTTGCAGGATTAAAACGAGGCGATCTAATTCTAAAAATTGATGAAAAATTTATTAAAAATGCTACTGACCTTAAAAATAAAATTGCTTCATATCAACCAGATACAAATATTGAACTCATTTATGAGAGAGATAAAAAAGAGTATACTGCCTCATTTATTTTGGGAAGCCAAAATAAGATAAAAAATAATAATTCAAGTTTTGCAAATGGTTTAACACTTAGCAATCTTGATAAACAAACAAGAGAACAATTTAATATCCCATCAAATATTCAAGGTGTGCTTATAACAGAAGTTGAAGCAGGCTCAGATGGTGAAGAGTTTGGATTTTTAGAGGGTGATATTATTGTACAAATTGAAGATATTGAAGTAGCCAGCATAAAAGATATAAAGCTCATCTTAAAAAAACTTGGGACTGAACCAAAAAGAGTCTATATAGATAGAGATGGATACATCTTAATAAAGATATATGAAGAGAGATAAAAATGATAAAAATTTTAATGATAGAAGATGATGCAGAGTTAGCTGAGATATTAACTGAATATTTAGAACAGTATGATATACAAGTAACAAATATTGAAGACCCTTTTTTGGGACTTTCTACTCTAAATACTCAAGAGTTTGATTTGGTAATATTAGATCTTACTCTTCCTGGGCTTGATGGGTTAGAGGTATGTAGCGATATAAGAAAACGATATGATATACCTATAATCATCTCATCAGCCCGACATGATATAACAGATAAAGTGGAAGCTCTAAAAAGAGGAGCTGATGATTATATGCCAAAACCTTATGATCCAAGAGAGTTGGAAGCTAGGATAAGAAGTCTCCTGCGTCGTGAACATCATGATTTTAAAGCAGGAAACAAAGGGGGAAAGGAGAAGCAAAAAGATATCTATTTTAATGAAGAAAAATCTCTGATTATTTTTAAAGGCAAAGAATTAACTTTAACAAAAGCAGAGTTTGGAATACTAAAATACCTTCTAAAAAAGCAAGGTGCAGTAGTATCACGAGAGGAACTGATATACAATATTGAAGCTATTAGTGAAGAGAGTACAAATAAGAGTATTGATGTTATCATAGGAAGGATTAGACAAAAGCTAGATGAAGTACCAAAAGATCCAAAATATATTCACTCAGTAAGAGGTATAGGGTATAAATTTACACAATGATAAACAAATCCTCGATATTTGTAAGCATTACACTGATATTTATTGTTGCAGCTTCTGGTGTAGCAGTTGCATATTTGTATATGGTAAAATATGACAAAGAAAAATATAGTCAAGAGTTAAATGAAAGATACTCCATAGTTTCAAGAGCTACACTTTATAGACTACTAAGCCAGCCTATAAATACAGAGTTTGAAAAAGAGTTAAGCGTTTATAAAGTTGAACTAATGAAAGAGGGTTCTTTTATAAAAAATGTACTGCAAAATGGAGAAGTTTTACAGAAAATAAGTTCTAGAATTGGAAGTAGTAGTATATATTTTTATGAAAAAAATAATTACCTCCTTATAGAGTCACTAAATAAAAAAGCAATTTTACTATATGACAAAGCTTTTAAACCATACAGGCAACAGATACTCTATATTCGACTTATTTTTGGTGGAATTGTGGCATTTTTATTTATTATTTATATCTGGGTATTGACAAAATTTAGACCTATTAAGAAAATTAAAAAAGAGATAGATAAATTTGCCAAAGGTGATTTAAATATAGATTTTCATATGGATGCAAATGATGAAATTTCAGAAGTTGGAAACGCTTTTAACCATGCAGTTGGTGAGATAAAAAAGCTAAACAACTCAAGAAGACTCTTTTTGAGAAACATTATGCATGAGTTAAAAACCCCAATAACAAAAGGTCGAATTTCTGCTGAAATGCTTGATGATGGAAAACAGAAAAAACGCCTTATATCTATATTTCAGAGACTTGAAAGTATGTTAAATGAGTTTATAGCAATTGAGCAAATTTCTGTTACGGGGAGTCATTTAAATAAGAGGAACTACAGAGTAATTGATATCATTGATGAGGCTATCGATATCTCTATGGCTGAAATGAGCAATATTGAAGCTACTGTTGAAAATGATTTAAATATAGAAGCAGATTTTAAACTATTTAGTATTGCTATTAAAAATATGATAGATAATGCAATAAAATATTCGGTTGATAGCAAAGTTCATATATTTGCAGATGCTGACTCAATAGATTTTCTAAGTAAAGGCTCTAAACTTCCTCATGAGCTTTCCTACTATATTGAACCTTTTACACAAGGAGAGCAAAAATCAAATGGTTTTGGATTAGGATTATATATAGTAGACAATATTTTGGTAGCACATCATATGAAATTAGATTATGAATATAAAAATGGCTACAATATATTTAAGTTTAATTATGTTTAGCCGATAATAGTAAAAATTAGGAGTAAATATGATAACCGAACTTTTTCCAATATCAACATTAAAATCACTCATCTCTCACCATATTGCACTAATAGACAGACAAGATGCATACTATTCTCAAGAGTTTGCACTAGTTTTTCTCAAGATGGAAGATTTTGATAATTTAGAGATTAAAAAGAGTATACAAATTGTCTTTCGTGATAGTGATATCATCTTTAATATGGAAGAAAACTATATAATACTACTTCCAAAGACAAACTGGAATAGTGCACATGAACTACTATCTGGGCTTCAAGAGTTTTTAGACCAAGAGTTCAAAGACTCCATAGTTACATTTCCAGATGATGCAAAAGAGGTACACGGGCTTCTTGACTCATTTAAAAATGTCGTCAAAAAATGTTATGATATAGAGCTTACCCTCTAAGATATGAATTTAACTCTTCTAATTTATATAGGAATAGGAGGATTTTTTGGTGCAGTTTCAAGATTTATAATTTCTGCTACTTCAGAGCGTTTTTTTGGAGAGACATTACCATACGGAACTTTAAGTGTAAATATCATCGGGAGTTTTTTAATAGGTATTTTAGCTCTATATTTTGAACAAAACATATCTCCACAATACAGAGCACTCTTCATCACAGGCTTTTTAGGCTCACTTACAACATTTTCAGCCTTCTCTTTAGAAACAACACTTATGATACAAGAAAATCACTATTTAAAAGCATCTTTGCATATATTTTTAAATGTTTTTTTGTCTGTTGGTGCTACGATATCTGCAATGGTTTTATTTAAAAAATATTTTATTTAGCCTAAGCTAATTTACATTAAATATCTTTGTAACCATTTTGTAACTTTTATTTTCTAGAATCTTTTTTGAAATTAAAATTTAGGAGAGATAGATGAAATTAAAAAACTTAACACTTACACTTCTTTGTGTTACTACATTGGCTTTGAACTTAGAAGCTAGGGATCAAGTTAGAA
>JAMONX010000075.1 GCA_027066435.1 Campylobacterales bacterium | reverse complement strand
TTTGATAGAATTTTTAACCATGTCAATATTGGTACTCATACTCCTCCTTCATATAAAACGGCTGGCTACAATGCTTTTTGCATTCAAATTTGACTGCTTTATTGTAGCTCCTCTAGCTTCCAGAGATGAAAGGCGCGATCTATCTCAGTTGCTACTTTATCATATGTCTCCCAACTGCTTGGTATTTTGTATATATTCTCAAATTGATCTTCAGGGTCAACAGCCTCTGCGTAGACTTCAAAATAGCTATCCTCAAAGAATGATTGGGCAAATCTGTTACCAAGATCATTGAGATCCTCATCGGTAAACTTACCATCACAATTGTTTCTAAAAAATTCGGCTGGGGTAATTTGTCTAGATTTTAACTTCTCAATCTCTTCTGGCCACTCTTCTATATGGAGTTCTCCAGCTAAACCATTAAGCATTGCCCAGGCAACAAAAGTACCAGTATGTGTATACCCATTGATTTTTGGCAAATCTCCAAAATTATCTGCTCCAAAATGCCATGATGCATCATCATACTTCATATCTTCTCCTAAAATTTATAGCAATGGAGCATAGCAAACAAGTTCCCATAAGTGGAATATCTCCAACACCCTAGACACTTTTTTAATTCGACAAATACTATATTTTTAAAAACTCTCGTATTGTATCTTTTTTCAAATTCATATCCTAATTGACAACAATTACTTTGGTTTTCTCTTTGAGTATTTTCCTTCTGACCTAAAAGAAGTTTTATTCACATTTTCAGGTAACTTTCTTACTGCTAACCAGTACTCTTCTCTTGCATCCTCATCAATTTCAATTATACCTGGGTACAAAGTATCATCACCACCTTTTTTGCATCCAGAGACCCAAAAGGTTGTTCCAGTCTTAATGTCTTTATAATTTTCTTTGTAACCATCACCTTTTAAAGATTGTAACTCTGCCCCTTTATAGTAAAGTGTTTTGCCAGTTTTTGACAACTTAACACGACCAATTCGTCCATTTCCTGAAAGGTTCCCATCTTTATACTCAAGATACATTAGTTGTTTTTGCATAACGGTTCCTTTTGGTGTCTAATGGTGGAGTTAAAAATCTGTAGCTACCCACAATCTCTTTTATATCTATCATGATAATACATCTTTTTGCTTCATCAAAATTGACGGCTGGGGCTACAGATTTTTTCCAAAGTTTTGTTATCTTTTAATAAACTTCTTTTCTGTGAGCAATTCTAATGAGTGTAATTACCAATATGTCATTTTCTTTTAAATACACAATTCTATAATTTCCAGCTCTTTTTCTGAATTTACCTTTATGTTTTCCTTTCAAAGCTTTATCATTTGAAAAGTTTCCCATTTCCAAATCTTTAATCTTTTCAAAAATAAGCTTTTGATTTACTGTGTCTATTTTCTCTAGTTCTTTAAATGGTGCTTTTGGAACAATAACTTTAAACATTAGTTTAGTCCAAGTCTTTGGGCTACCTCTTCAAGGGAATATGCTTCAGTTTTTCCAGCTCTTAATTCATCAATGCGTTTGTCTGAAATCATTTCATCTAATGTATCAAAATAAGTACTAACAGCTTTCTCGATAATGTATGTACGAGAACGTTCAAGTTCTTGTGCATAAGAGTCTAAATCAGTTAGCAATGTTTCATCCATTCTAATATTTATAGCTTTCTTCATAGTGTATCCTTTTGTAGATACATTATACTACAAAACTTTATAAAATTCAAATAGAGTCTAACGGTTGAGGAGAGCAATAGTTTTCCCACTAGGGTAAACTATTTTGCTCTCCAAGTACTTGTTATCTCTTTAGAGTGCTTGAACAAACCAAGTAAAAGTAGCTTGACAAGTTAGCACATCATTTATATCTTGGATTTTCACTTCTATTTGGAGTAAACCTCTACCTTTTTTATCAAACTGCAATTTAAACTTTTCAACAGCTTCTACATCTGCTGATGCAGAAGCTATGATTTTTTCTTGAGCAGGTTTTTTGTATTTAATCTGTGCATCTCGTAAAACGGGAATAACTTTTCCTTCAAGTTCTGGAAATAGACTTTGCAAGTGAATACCACTTTGTGTTTCTGCTAATGTAAATTGAGCACTTGCATGAATAGTGTTTATATGGTTCAGTACTTTTTTATTAAAATCTAATGATAATTCATTACTTTTTTCTTCAATTCCTATATGTTTTACAAATGGGATATCTGTTGCTTTCAAATTCATGTTCCTTTGTGAGATAACGGCTGTC
>JAMONX010000074.1 GCA_027066435.1 Campylobacterales bacterium | reverse complement strand
TGCTACATAACTTTGTGGAGGCATTGATATATGAAGTGTTACATCATAAAGTTCATAACCACAATCATTTACACCCAAGCTATCTTCCCATTTTAGGGGTACATATAGTTCAAACTTACTTTTTCCATATGATACAGATGAAGCTGTAAATTTTCTAAATGATCCCCAGCCATTGCTTATATTGTAACAATCACCTTTTGGTTCACTCGCTTCAAACTCTACAATTAGAGCTATTCTTAGTTTTGGATCTGTACTTCCATAGATAGTAAAATCTTTTTTGAATGTACTTGCATTTAACTCTACGCTATTGCTTTTTATAGTTTTTTGTTTAGGTTGTTGCAATGAAATACAGCCCATCTGTATAAATACTAACATTAACAAAGATAAATAACCTATTATTTTCATTTTAATACCCTCTAAATATCTGTTGATATTGTAGCATAAATATAATATTTTTTTATATATATAACAATAGGATAGAGAAATTTTACTAAAAATTTATTTTTTAATTAAACTATCTATATATTCTTTAGCAAGTGAGATAGAATAAAAAAAGTAAACCTCATTTTTATTTTTTACTCCATCTTCCCAAGCAGAGACTTTCATATAACTTTTGTTTTTTTCTACAAGTGTATAGTAGTTTTTATATCTACTATTTTCATCAGAGTATATATAAAATCTTCCTTGAAAATCTATAAAATAATTTCCTTCACCTTTATGCTTTTCTCCAAGGATCACTCTAAAATTCATTGTAAAGTCATTTAGTAATTCTAATGCCACAAGTGCAATATCATCTTTCTTGTTGCCTTTTGTGTAGAGTGCATATACTGTATGATTGACTAACATTGCATTAGTGAATTTTAAGTTATTTTTTATTGGTTCTATAGGTGCTTGCTTTATCTCTTTTGGTTTTATAAGCTTGATATTTGTTGCAGTAGATTTATAACTTTTTATAAGTTGTACTTTTGAAGGATCATGTTTTCTTATATAAGCATCTTTAAAAATATTTTTATACTTAGGTAATAAATCTTTTGCTTTAAGTTCAGATGTTGTTATCAGTGCAAAAAGTATATAAAATTTGTCATCAGATACAATACGAACCTCTTTTAAAAGTTTGCTGTTTAGTTTTTCTGCCTCAGATTTTAAATCCTCAATTCCACCATCTTTTTGTTTAACAACAGCTAGTTGAATTGTATAATAACTATTTTTTGCATAGAGATTCCCTATAGATGCAATAAATAATAAAACGACTATTAATAAAATTTTACTTTTCATGTTCTATTGTACTATACTCTTCATCGATTTCTTAAGTGCATCAAAAAAATAACGAACATCGTCACCTGTGTGTGTATAATGGAAACCAACTCTAAGCCATCCTGGCTTTTGTTTGAAATCATGGTTTTCTTTATATCCTAAAAGATCGTGTCCATAAGGTCCCGCACAACTGCATCCTGCTCTTGTTTGAATATTGTATTTATCACTTAGCTTCTGTGCTAAATCATATGGATTTATTCCTTCTATATTAAACGAAAAAATAGCAAGTTTGTTATGACTTTTTTTACAATAAAGTTTGATATTTTCTACATTTACATACTCTTCTTTAAATACTTGTTTTAACTTCTCTTCCTGACCTTTTATAAAATCAAATCCTATCTCATTTCTTAGTTTATAAGCTAACGATGCTTTAATAAATTGTAATATTCCTGGAGTTCCTGCATCTTCTGTGAGTTCTATATTGTCTATAAATTTATGAGAGTATCTTGATACATAAGATACTGTCCCTCCTCCTGCAAATGTTGGCACTTCGTTACAGGCACAAAGCTTTTTATTTATGATAAGCAAGCCACAACTTCCAGGACCTCCAATTAGTTTATGGGGTGATAAGAACATTGCATCATAATATGAAGAATTTACATTCATATAAGGTGAAGAAGCTGCTGCATCTAGGCATACAGTCCCATCATATTTTTTCATGATTGTATATATTTTTTCTATTGGATTTATAATCCCTGTTACATTGGATGCAACTGCAAATGAGCCAAAAATTTCTCTACCTTTATTTTGTTTTAAAACATCTTCTAAGTGTAAAAGATCAATTGTTTCATCACTATTTGTAGGAATTCTTATCACTTCACATAGAGCTTCTCTAAAACTTACCTCATTTGAGTGATGTTCAAAAGGACCTACAATTACAAGTGGAAGAGAGTTTTTATCGGGATTTATCTTATATCTTTTTTTTGTTGCTGGTGGAATATACAATCCCATAAGTTCTTGAAATTTCTTTATAGCACTTGTGGCTCCTGTACCACAAGGAATTATATAAAAATTATCACCAATTTCTAAACTTTCTCTTAAAGATTCTCTTGCTTCATTGTATGCTATTGTAGTTTTTTTGGCATTTTCACCCACTTCTGAGTGAGTATTGGCATAGGTTGCTAAAATAGATTGTATTCTCTTCTCAATTGGTTTATATCCAAGTCCTGAAGCGGTAAAGTCAAGATAGAGTGTACCGCTTTTAAGTATAATATTTTTTCTAACTTCTTTAATCATCATATAAGCCAGCGCTTAAATACCTTTCACCTGTATCACAAAGTACAGTGACTATCACTTTCCCTTTGTTCTCTTCTCTAGCAGCAACTTGTGCAGCTATAAATGCATTTGCACCTGAGGATATACCTACAATCAAACCTTCATTTTTTGCTAATGCTCTTGAGGTTGCTATAGCATCATCTTGGTTTACCTGTATTATCTCATCATAAATTTCAGTATTTAAAGCTTCTGGAATAAATCCCGCACCAATTCCTTGAATTTTATGAGGTCCTGGTTGTCCTCCTGAGAGTACAGGTGAGAGATCTGGTTCTACTGCTATGATTTTAATATCTGGATTATGCTTTTTAAGAACTTCTCCAACTCCAGTTACTGTACCTCCAGTTCCAACTGCTGAGATGAAAATATCTACTTTCCCATCAGTATCTTTTAAAATTTCCTTTGCAGTTGTTTCTCTATGAATTGCTGGGTTATCTAAGTTTGCAAACTGTTGTGGGATATAAGAGTTCTCTATCTCTTTAGCTAATTCAAAAGCCTTATCCACTGCACCCTTCATCCCTTTTGGAGGTTCTGTTAAAACCAATTCTGCACCAAGAGCTAAAAGAAGTTTTCTTCTCTCCAGACTCATAGAACTTGGCATCGTAAGAGTTAGTTTTAGTCCAAGTCCTGCACATACCATCGCCAATGCGATGCCAGTATTGCCACTAGTAGGCTCTATGATATGAGTCTCTTTTGTGATATCTCCACGAGAGAGTGCTTGTTTTATCATATTTGCACCAATCCTATCTTTTACTGAATGAGAAGGGTTCAAAAATTCACACTTTCCCAGAATGGTAGTACCTGTGATATTAGATATAGTATTTAATTTTACAAGTGGTGTATTTCCTATAAGATCTGTAACTGTTTTTGCATATTGCATATTTTTCTCCTATTTTTAAATTGTATAACAAATTTGTTTAGATACTTTCTGTTGGTATTTTACTAGCTCTTCAAGTGAAATATCAAAAATTTCTTCTAATTTGTTTGTATAGTCGTCATAAAATAACTCCAGAGCAGCATTTGTTGTTTTAGTCTCAACAATATTTAAATTTCCTTCTAATGCTTCATAAATCTCTCTTACTGTTATATCTTTTGCATCTTTAGCTAAGATATAACCGCCTTTAGCACCTCTTGTACTTTTTACTAAACCAGCTTTTCTAAGAGTTCCTAAAAGTTGCTCTAAATAGTTTTGAGGAATATGTGCATTTAAAGAAATCTCCTTTATCTGCACAGGTTTTTGGCTTTTTTGCATCTGTAATTCAAACATTGCAGCTAAGCCATACATGCCTTTTGATGAAAGAAGTGCCATTTTTATTAGTCCAATGCCCAAATAAGGTCTTCTATCAAATCTTCACTACTTTCCAAACCAACACTAAGTCTTATAAGACCAGGGGTTACACCCGATTTTAGTAAGTCTTCAGGGGGTACTTGCATATGAGTAGTACTTGCAGGATGAGTAATGATTGATTTTGAATCACCAATATTTACAACAACAGTAAATATCTTTGTATTATCTAAAATCTTTTGAGCATATTCAAAATCTTCTACTTCAAAGCTTAAAAGTCCGCTACTTTGACCATCTTTAAAATACTCTTTTGATTTTTGATGATATGGGTTACTTTCAAGTCCTGGATAAAAAACCTTTTTTACTTTTTTGTGAGACTCTAAAAATTTGGCAACTTCCAAAGCACTTTGGCTATGTTGTTTCATTCTAAGAGCAAGTGTCTCAAGACCTTGAATAAAAAGCCAAGAGTTAAATGGAGCAGGGGCTGCTCCCATATCTCTAAGAAGTGATAATCTAGCTCTTAATGTAAACATAGGAAGAGGAAGATCTGCATATACTAGACCGTGATAACTCTCATCTGGTTCATTAAAATGTGGATATCTAGTATTTGCTATAAGCTTATCATTTAACCCTTTTCTCTCAACTATAACACCGCCAATTGCAAGTCCTTGACCTGTTATATATTTACTTGCACTATGAACTATAACATCTATACCTTTTTCAAAAGGGTTAAAGAGTGCAGGAGTTGCTACTGTGTTATCACAGATAGTTATAACATCGTGTTTATTCGCAATTTTAGCAATTTTTTCTACATCTGCAATGGTTATATGAGGATTTGAGAGTGATTCAAAAAATATAGCTTTTGTATTTTCATCTATAAGCTCTTCCAAATCATCAGCACTATCACTATCAAAAAGTTTTGCTTCTATGCCAAATCTCTTTAGGGTGTGAGTTAAAAGTGTTGTAGCTCCACCATAAATCTTTTTTGCAACTATGATGTTTTCACCACACTGTGCAAGATTTGCAACAGCGTAAAAGATAGCAGATTGCCCACTTGATACTGCTAAGGCTGCTTCACCTTTTTCTACAACCGCCATTCTATTTTCAAAAATCTCTGTTGTTGGGTTATTGAGTCTTGTATAAATTGGACCTAGCTCTTTTAGAGCAAAACGGTTGGCTGCTGTTTGTGCTGATTTAAAATCATAAGCTGTAGTTTGGTAGAGGGGAACTGCCATTGCTCCTACTCCATCTTGTGTATATCCGTGATGTAAGGCGAGTGTTTGTTCAGTCATAAAGAGTCCTTTTTAAATAAAATTTTAAGAATTATACTAAAAAAGAAGTTTAATGTCAAGTAAGTTTATCAAGATACTTGGTTGTCCGTAAAAAAAGATCTATTTTACGGACAGATAGGTTTTATTTTTCGAATGTAGATTCTTGGACTATGACAGAGTAGACATAACCATAACCAAAATCAATATTTGTATTGAGTGTTCCAGTTGCTATAACTTCATCACCAACTTCAGCACTTTGCGTAGCTGAAGTGAAAACTATATCAGCATCACCTTTAGAACCTGAGCCATCTTGAATGTGAATCCAGTTTCTTTGCATAATACCATTTGAAACTTTTACAACTTTTCCTCTTACAGATACGGTAGTATTGTTTAAATCATCAGCTTGAACATAAAGCTCTTCAATTGTATTTATCTTCTTATCCGTTGTTATCTCTTTTGTAGCTTTTTCCACTTCTTTTGTTGAGTCTGTTGGAGCAACTACTGGAGCAGTAACCTCTGTATCTACTTTGATATCTGCTTTATCTTGCATAGCTTTTGTCATAACTTCAAAATTACTTGCAAAAAGTAGTGTATCAAAAGTACGACCTAGTGTTTTGCTTGTGAAATTTTGCATCCACATTTGTTCTTTAAATGATACCTTATCACCAGCTTTTACATTAGCTTGTGGAACAGCTGCCCAAAATGTTTTGCCATTTGAATCTACTTTTATATAGTCATATGGTGGAGCTTCAATAACTTCTATGATTGTTGCTTCATGTATCGCTCCAACCGTAGCTACTGGAGCTTGTGTAGTATTTTCAATTTCTCCATCTTTTGCACCGTGAGTATCAATTTCACCTTTAGAATGTGTTACACTCTCTTTTTTTGCTTCAACTGCATTTGCTGCGGTTTCAGTAACCTCTTTAACTGTTGTTGTGCCTTTATCATCACAACCTGTTAATATAAATATAGATGATACGATTAGTACACCTATAACTTTTTCAAATAATCTCATGAAATTCCTTTTCTATTTTTTTAAAAAATTATTCTACCAATTATAGCCTAAAAAAGGACTTTGTATAAAAAATTGCTTTTAAACTATAAACTATTTTTAGATATTATTGCAAACTAAATAGAATTTTTAAGGATACTTGCAACAATGAAAAAAATCTTTCTTTTCTTGATTGTTATTATCATCTTAGCTTTGATTTTATTAATCTATAATATCAGTGAAAAACGAAATCTACAAAAACATGAAAAAGTATATGATACTGTCAATAATATTTTATCAACAACTATTAACAATGAAAAAAGTGCACTTTTATCTCTATCCATTGCTCTTAGTAAAAGTAGAGCAATTCAAGATGTGATTTTAGATGATAATAAAACTTTAGGATACAGGGTTTTGAGTGCAAGTGCTAAAGCTTTAAATAGTGGTACAAATAAACAGAGTGTTTATATTCAAATCATTACAAAAGACCTCTCTGTTTTTGCCAAAAGCTGGGAAGAGGTCGGATCGAATATACCTATGGTAACAGGTAGAAGAACTTCTTTAAAAAAACTGTTATTAAATTTTAGCCCAAAAACCGGAATTGATATGGGATTACCATTAGGTATTAGATCTTCATCAATAATTTTTTATAAAGATGACTCTTTGGGAATTTTGGAGGCTATTACTCCTTATGATGTTATTGTAAATAATCTAAGAGAATATCAAATTGAAGTAATACCTCTGATATATAATAGTTTTGCACCTATGGTTTATGTTGATAAAGAAGAGCTTGTAATGATGGGTAGTTTTGTTGTTGCAAACCATAATGTAAATAGAGAGAGTATCCTTGGCTTAAATAATTTAAGTGATGATGAATTAAATACGCTTTTACAAAATGATTTTTTATATAAAAATAATCTTTTATATGCATCCTATCCAATATTAAGTGTAGATGGAAATAAACTAGGAATTTTTTTAACTATCATTGATGAAAATAATTTTGAAAATTTTATAGGAGAGCAGAAGTCAATTATTCAAAGTGTATATAGTTTAGATAGTAGTAGAGATGATATTTATCATTTTGCTCAAAAGAGAGAAGAGTCGATATTTGCCAGAATGAGAGTTGAGTACATTAGTGCTTTGGGGTATAGAATAGATAAAAATGATAGAGCAGATTTTGAAGAGTTTGCAAAACATAAATTAAATCAATTAACAAAAGAGGAGCTTGTTGATTTGATTTTTTATAGATACACAAAAAAAGAGATAAAAGGGGATATAAAATGAAGATTTTGTTGCTTGAAGATGAGTATACTCTCAGAAAATCTATGCAGGAATTTCTTGAAGATTGCAACTACTTTGTAGATGGTTTTAGTAATGGTGATGATGCATTTGATGCAGCATATTATAATATGTACGATTTACTTTTGCTAGATGTAAATGTGCCTGGAATGAATGGTTTTGAGCTTTTAGAGCAGCTTAGAGAAAGAGATATAGAGACTCCAGCAATTTTTATAACTTCATTTACTGAAATAGATAATTTAGAAAAAGCTTATGATATCGGTTGTGATGATTATATTAAAAAACCTTTTGATTTAGCTGAACTTAGGCTTCGTGTAGTCTCTACACTGAAGCAAACAATGCCAAAAAGTAAAAACAATATAATTGAACTTGCTCTTAATTATAGTTATGATACAAAAAAGTTTGTATTAAAACATCATGATGATGAGATACATTTGTCAAATAGAGAAAAGATGATTTTAGATCTTTTAATAAAACATAAAAATCAAGTTGTTACCCCTGATATGATAAGTGATTATGTTTGGGAAGAGAATGTTGACCCTGCAAATGTTAGAGTTCAGGTAAATAATCTTAGAAAAAAATTAGATCATACATTAATTGTAAATGTCAGAGGTCAGGGATATAAACTTGGGTCTTAGTCTAAATGAGAGAAGATTTTCAATTAAATATGCAGTTATGTATACTGTGGCTATTTTTGCAATTCTTGCTGTACCATTTGCAGTTTATGATAAATATAGATACACCTTACAAGAGGTAAAAACAGAGATTGCTCTAAAAAAGAAATCTATACAAATTATAAATGAGATGGAAAAATTTAACCCCCTTATTGATGGTCATTTTACCTTTCCTAGATATAGGTCATTTCAATCAGGACTTTATGATGGTAATGGGAATCCAATATTTTCACTTATAGAAAGGAATATAACAACTTTAGATTTAAAACTAGGGTATAGTGAAATTGATGGTGATAGACTCTATGTTGTTAAGTTTGATGATGAGAGGTATTTTGGAGCTAGATATTTGGTAATTGAGACTAAATTTGATATATACGCAGTATTGCAAAATATCTTATTAATCTTTTTACTTATACTTATAATAACTTTTTTATTCTCTTTTATGATACTAAGAAGCTTTGTTAAACCATACAAAGAGATGAATTCTACACTAGATGAATTTATAAAAGATGCGATGCATGAGATTAATACTCCATTATCAATAATCAATATAAATATAGACCTTTTTAGTGAAAAATTTGGTAAAAATAAACACTTAAGCAGAATAAAATCAGCTTCAAAAATTCTCTCTTCTATATATAACGATATGAATTATTTAATTAAAGAGCAAATAATAAATAGTTCTAAAAGTAAATTAATCAACTTTTCTGATACTCTTAAAAAATCAGCTGATTATTTTGATGATATTGCAGAGCTTAGAGATATTAAATTAGTGACAAAAATAGATGAGAATATTATGATAGATTTTATTCCCACAAAACTTCAAAAGATTATAGACAACAACCTTTCAAATGCTATAAAATACTCATATGAAGATTCTAAAGTAATCCTCTCTTTGATAAAAAAAGAGAATAAAATTATATTAGAATTTCAAGATTTTGGTATTGGTATTAAAGAGCCCGAAATGATTTTTTCAAGGTATTATAGAGAGAATAATGCAAAAGGTGGATTTGGAATAGGGTTAAATATTGTGAAAAAAATCATTGATGAAGAAAATATAGAGGTAAATATAGAATCAGAGTTAAAAAAGGGGAGTAAGTTTCAGTATATATTTAGCCAAACTCCCGCTGAAAAATAGTACGAAGAACTTGAATATTTTGATTACGCATATCAACACCCAAAACTTCACGATAGAGAAAAAGGATGATTGAAAATGCTTAATTTTGTGTTGTTGGTGAAATCTTTTTCTCAACTGCCAAGTAAGTTAAAAATGTTTTTATCTCATTTTTGCCCATTTCTATAGGGTGTTTTTTATCATGAAAAAGAATGAAATACTTTATCCAATATAGATATATTCTCTCTGTAGAGATATTATAATGTTTAAAACGGTTCTTATCTCTTACAATATCTAATAATCTATTTTTCTGCATAATCTACCTCCAATAATTAACATACACTTTATCTATTATCACTCATATTCTCCAAATAACAGACAAAGTGTGTGTTATTTGGAGGATATGAGTTAAAACAATATATGTTTTTGTCATATTTTATTTACTTTTTTAAATAAGTCAATAAATATTTTAAATTGAAATGTTTATTATTAAGTGTATATTTCCTTTGTGAGTTAATGTTGATACTAAGGTGTGTTTTAGATATAATGCGTGTTAATAACTAGTTAAGTATACATATTGATGGTTTGTAAAAGTCAATCAGGTAGAATTTTACTATATAAATTGATAATCATTTTTTGTATTCTATGGAAGTCCACTACTTTTTAAAAAAAGTAGTACAAAAATCTTAGGAAGAATAACAACATGATTCAAATAAAAAGTTATGCAGACCCTAGACATAACCAATATTGTGCATTTTGTGCTAATTTTAAAACAAAATTAACTAAAGACCATATTCCTTCAAAAGTATTTTTAAATAAGCCATATCCAGAAAATATGCATATTGTACAAGCTTGTCATAATTGCAATAATGGTTTTTCTATAGATGAAGAATATATTGCATATTGGATTGAAATTGCCATTTTTAAGGAAACAGGTGTTGAGACAGAAAGATATAAAAAGACTTTAAAAGCTTTAAGAAGAAATATATCATTACGAAAGAAAATTTTAGGAAATAACCTATTTGGAAAAGATGAGTTACTGCCTATTGATGATAATAGATTAAAAAATATCTTATTTAAATTAGCAAGTGGACACATACTATTTAGATATAGTAATCCTCAATATAAAAAACCAACATATATAAAATGGGGATTTTTATTATCCCTTAATAGACGAGATAGAAACAAATTTGAATCTATACCTAAAATAGAAGTTTTACCTGAATCAGGTTCAAGAACTATAATTATGATTGATAAATTTGGGCAATATTATTATCCTTGGGAAATTGTTCAGGATGATGTATATCGTTATCTTGTTGCAAGTGCAGAAAACTCTACATTTGTTAAAATTGTATTAAGCGAATTTATATATGCTGAAGTAATATGGTTAAGAGATACTTAACAAGTACTCATATAATAAAAAAGTAACAAAAGAAGTTACAATAATCAAGAGAGTAAGTAATAATAACATATTGGACAAGTACTAAATCAGTTAGTTTTCTTAAAATGGAATTTTAACTAGATTC
>JAMONX010000073.1 GCA_027066435.1 Campylobacterales bacterium | reverse complement strand
AGATTTTGAAATAAGTGATATTTTTGGTAAAGATTTTTATAGAGGGATTGTTGATACTATATTTGATTTAGAAAAAAGTTTTAAAAAGTTTTTTTATACACTAAAAAATGAGCAAGAGATTACTTATCTTTTACAAAATAACTACTTTACTGAAAAGATAAATGTTCCAAAAGGTGAGGAAGTTTCATCAATGGTAGCAACAAAATTCTACCAATATAACAAAGCAATTTTTGACTATATCTATAAATCAAAACAAGAGGTGATAAATGGCTACATGTTTGATGATATATGTGTTCCTATTATAAGAGAGCAAATAAAGCTAAACAGTGATTGGGATAAAACTTATAAGATTAAAGAGAAATTATCTCTTTATATTTCATTACACAAAAACTTTCATAAAGGAGAAAATTTGGCAACAGAGATTATAAGTTTAAAAGCAAAAATAGAAAAGTTATTTGAAGAAGACGAGGTGCATTTAGAAAGTGATAAAGAGTTTGCATTTGCCAGTGGGCAGTTGATTTGGTATATCTTAAAACAGAATGAATCAGTTTCAAAAACTCATGCACTACTTGATATTTTTATCTCAAAAAATAACATTAGCGATTTTAAGCTTGTTATTGCACAACAAATTCAAAAATATTCTCATGCGTTTAAATTCTTTAATACACATGGATGGTTTGATAAGCTAACAAGTGAAGTTATGGCTTATGAGCTTGATAAAAAGACAATTAAAAGCTTAGTGCCTTTGATTATGGCAGGGTATTTTTCTGACAATGTTATTGTAAAAAATATAGTAAAAAAAGCAAAAGAGAATGAACAATTAGAAGAAAACAACAATGGAGAAGATAGTGATGGAAAATAGATTTAACAATAGAGTTTTTGGTGCAATTTTAGTTAAAGCAACGGTTGCAAATTATAATGCAGATTTTACAGGTAGTCCTAGAACTTTACCTAATGGTGTGGTTTATGCTACAGATAAGGCTTTAAAATATGCAATTAGAAACTATTTTAAACTTGATAGTAATAATAAAATTTTTTATACTACACGATATAAAAAAGAAAATATGCAACCACTTGATATTGATGAGACCTATATTGAGCTTTTTGGAGACTATCCAACTCTTAAAGAGATAAAAAAGAAAGCAAAAGAGAAAGATGATAAATATTTTCCTAGAATAAAAGAAGAGGTTGATAAGCTTATAGAAGAAAACAATGGATATAAAATTGAAAATATGGTTGATAATAACTATTTATTAAAAAGGGAAGTTGATGGCAAAACTAGTTTTGTAATTATTGGTCGAAAGCCTGATGATATTAAAAGAGTACCAATTTTACAAAACTTATTTAGAGCATTAGACATTAGACTTTTTGGTGCAACTTTTGCAAGTAAAGAGGGTAATATCTCTATTCATGGTAATGCCCAAATTACTCATGGGATTAATATCTATCATGAAAACAATATTTTTACTGAAGATATTACAAGTCCTTTTAGAAACTCTAATGAAAAATCAGATGATAGCCAACAGACAACTATTGGAAATCAAACTGTTTTAGAAGAGGGACACTATCTACATAATTTTACAATTAACCCTAAAAATAGTGAAGAGTTAATTAAACTAGTTGATAATCAAGGTTATTTAACTACAGATGATATAACAGCATTTACAGATGCTATAAATAGAGGAGTAAGTTATCTTGATAGTGCCTCAAAAATTGGTGTAGAGAATGAATTTTCTATTTTTGTTACTCTTAATGATAATGAGAAAATACAACTTCCATCATTTACAACATTGGTTAAGGTAACAGAGCAAGAAAATAGCTTTAAAAGAAAGTTAGATTTATCAGAGGTTAAAAATCTTTTAGATGAAGTGGCAGATAAAATAGAATCAGTAAAAATATACATTGATGCTACAAAACTAGATTATGAAGATGAGATTTTTGATATTCCAAAAGTATGTGTAAAATCTATTATTTCAGATAAGGAACTAAAAAAATGTCAAGAGTAGATAAAATCATCTCTTTTGATATAAGTTCAGATTTTGGAATGTTTAAAAAGCCTGATGTCAATAATGTCTATTTTACATTTAATATCATTCCAAAACCCGCACTACTAGGAATACTTGGGGCAGTTATTGGACTTAGTGGATATAATCAGATGAAAGAGAGTGATGCTTATCCAGAATTTTATACAGAGCTTCAAAATTTACCTATAGGGATACTTCCCTATGGAAATAAAGGTGTGTTTCAAAAGAGAATTATTAAATATAACAACACTGTTGGCTATGCCAATAAAGATGGTGGAACATTAAATATTATGGAGCAAACTTT
>JAMONX010000072.1 GCA_027066435.1 Campylobacterales bacterium | reverse complement strand
TGATAGAAAAACCATTTTTGCCAACAGATTTTGTAAATATTATCAAAGAAAAGGTTATAACAGCTTCACCAAAAAGTGAAATTCTTGAAGATGAACTTACTGATGATTTAAGCCAAGAACTTTTGGATGAGGATGATTTGGAATTAGAAAGTGCTGATATGAATATAGATGAGCTACTTGAATCAGATGAACTTGATAGTGATATTTCATTGGATGAATTAGATACTTTGGATGACACAGATTTATCATTGGATTCTACTGCAATTATGAGTACTGGAATAGCTGCATCTATGGCTACTAATGAGAATAATAATCATACAGAGTTAGCTGATATGGTAAATGAGATAGAAGATATGCCTGAACTTGATGAGAAAATACCGCAGGAGCAGATTGAGTCTGAAAAGCCTGTTGTATCTGAAGAGGTTTTAGTAGAAGAAGATTTATTAGAAGAGTTAGATGAACCTATTGAAACATCTTTGGATGAAGAAGTCAAAGATGATAATCTTGATAAATCTATTGAAACCTCTTTAGAAGAAGAAATAGTTGAAGAAGGTGAGTTGGAAGTTGCCCCAGCCATAGCCTCAGTAGCAACTGGAGCAGCTTTAGGTGCTGTTGCTACACAAGTGTTTGATAAGGATGATGAATTTGATTCTCTTAGTGAAAATGATATAAAAGATGCATTAAGTGAAAAAGTAGAAGATACTGTTGGTGAAGAGATTATCTCACAAGAGCAAACCTTTGACGGCGAAGAGACTGTTGTAGAGTCAAATGATGTTGAAAAATGGATAAAAGATGCTGTTGCAAATGCTATCACCCCTCAAATGATAAAAGAGGCATTGGATGATATGGAGATTAATGTAACACTAAATTTTAAAAGAAAAAAAGAGGATAGCGACTCTTGATGGGTGGAGTTATCTTAGTATTGTCTGGTCCTAGTGGCTGTGGTAAAAGTTCATTAATAAATGAAGTGTTACAAAAAAATGATGACATCTATTTTTCAATTTCAACAACAACAAGAGAGATTAGAGATGGTGAAAAAGAGGGAGTAGATTACTATTATATATCAAAAGAACAATTTCAAAAAGAGATAGAAGAGGGACTCTTTTTAGAGTGGGCTGAAGTTCATGGTAACTTTTATGGAACTTCAGTCAAGCCTATTGAAAATGCTCTTAAAAATGGTAAGTTAGTTATATTTGATATCGATGTTCAAGGGCATGAAATTGTTAAAAAGAGATACTCTTGTATTTTAACGAGTCTTTTTATCACTACTCCTAACAAAGATATTTTAAAACAACGCCTTATAAAGAGAGAGACTGATAGTACAAGTGCTATAGATAAACGAATTGAAAATGCCAAGATTGAGATGCAAAGAATTGAAGAATATGATTATCTTTTGGTTAATGATGATTTTAAAGTGACACTTGATAATTTCGAGGCAGTTGTTAAAGTTGCAAGGTTAAAGCAAGATTTAAGTGAGGTTAAGGAATTTAGACGGCATTGGTAGGTTAAAGATTTCCCTTTTTTAACGCCAATGTAAAGGAAAAGCTAGATCCTTTTTTTGGTTCACTTACTATCTCAATTACTCCATCCATAAGTAAAATTAATTCACCAGCAAAAGTTAAGTCAGTTTCTGTGCCAGTTATGTTTTTTGTTTTAGTTTGCCTATCATAAAAAGCTTTTTTAATCTTGTGCTTTTGATCCTTGCTAATATAGCTTCCAGAATCTACCACTGAGAATTTAACTGCACACTCTGTTTTCATTTCTGCAATTTTGTCAATACGAACATTGATTGAGCCATAAGTAGGTGTAAAATCAATTGCATGATTTATGAGATTTGCCAAAACTAGCTTTATTTTAGTAGAATCACCTATGCAGGACTCAGGGAGAGTAGAGTCAATGTAGTAGTGGTATTCTACGTTTTTTTTAGCTGTTTTGTCCTCAAAGTATTTAATATAGTTAAATTCTTCAAATATATTAAATACTTTCACTTCATCAGCTTCTATTTGTGGTTTATCATTTATTAGAGCTATTGACTTAGATGATTGACTTGCTCTTGTATTTATAAGAGACATATCAGTACCAAAAACATTACTTCTAGTTTGTGTTTTGATGTCTTTATCATGATTAATTATTTTGCTAAGTTCTTTTTGTTTATCCTTGGTATCTCTAAAGTGTTTCTCATTTTTTCTTTTTTTCTTTGAATATATTAGGAGTATAATAAGTAAAAATATTAAAAATAGTGAAGTTGCAATATTAAATATTATCCCTTTTGGAGATGATATTAGATTTGTTGCATTTGTTCTTAGATATTTATATATAATTTGTTCAGATAGTT
>JAMONX010000071.1 GCA_027066435.1 Campylobacterales bacterium | reverse complement strand
CGACCTCCGGCTTATGAGACCAGCGCTCTAAACCAGCTGAGCTACCTTGCCACAAATTTGAGAGTGGATTTTAACTCAAAGTTCCTTATTGTTTCTTGAAAAATTTAAAATTTTAGTAAAAAGTTATAAATTTTTTGTCTCTTTGAACTTCATTGTGATATACTCTTATCTAAATCAACGACATAAATTAGGAACAGACTTTGCACTCACCCATCACAGTAACAACACTAAACAACCAAATCAAGGCTCTATTAGAAAGTCATTTTATGAATGTTTTAGTAGAGGGGGAAGTTTCAAGAGTTACTTATCACGGCTCTGGTCATCTTTACTTTACACTCAAAGATAAAAACTCTTCTATCTCTTGTGTTATGTTTAAAGGAAATAATCAAAAATTAAAATTTCGTGTTGAAGAAGGGATGCAAGTAGTTATCGGTGGAGGGATAAGTCTTTATACACCAAGAGGAAGTTATCAGATAAACTGTTCTACTCTCTCGCCTTCTGGAAGTGGGGCTTTGGCTTTGGCGTATGAGCAGTTAAAATCAAAGCTTGAGGATAAAGGATATTTTGACCAGAGTAGAAAAAAGCCTTTGCCAAAGTTTCCAAAACATATCGCAGTTGTTACATCAAAGACAGGAGCGGCTCTTCAAGATATGTTAAATGTTGCAAACAAGAGATGGCCGTTATTGAAAATTACTCTTTTTGATACTATCGTTCAAGGGGAGAGTGCAAAAACATTAATCTCTAAAAATATAACACTTGCAGACAAACTAGAAGTTGATATCATCATCATAGCAAGAGGTGGTGGGAGCTTGGAAGATCTTTGGGCTTTTAATGAAGAAGTAGTTGCAGATGCAATATATGAAGCAAGCACTCCCGTTGTATCTGCCATAGGTCATGAGATAGATTTTTTGATAAGTGATTTTGTAGCAGATTTAAGAGCCCCTACCCCTTCAGCTGCTATGGAGTTATCTCTTCCTGATTTTAGTGAAATTCTGATTTATATAGATTCATTGATGGATAATTATAATAACTCTTTTTCTAAGACAATTGATAAAAAAACCAAAGAGTTGCAACACCAAAAAGAGCTTTTAAAACAAAACTCGTTTGAAGCAAAACTAAATTTTTATAAAGATGAGATAATAAGCCTTAAAAGTAGATACAATAGCTTTTTTACCTTTTCACAAAACCAAAAAAAGAGTCAATTAGAGCATCTTTTAAATGCTTACAATCTTGCAGACCCTGCAAAAAAAGATAAAACAGGTTTTGCACAAATCAGTAAAGATGGTACTTTGATATCATTAGAGAGCCTAGAAGTTGGAGATGTTTTTGCATCTGAGAGTTCTAAAGTAACTATAAAATCAAAAGTTTTAACCAAGGAAATAAAATGACCATAGAAAAACTTTTACAAATCACTGGAGGAGTTTGTATAAACACAACTTCAAAAGAGGAGCTAAACAGTGCAACTGTGCAGCTCAAGAAAGTATCAGAGGATGATCTTTTTATAGCACAAAACAAAGATGAAATAGAGTTAGCTATAAAACAAGGAGCAAGTGCAATACTTTTTGAAGGGGAGTTAAGTATAGATGCAGATGTAGCTCTTATAAAAGTTGATTCGATTCAACTATCTGCTATGAAAATCATATCTTATATCGTAAAAGATGATAAAGATTTACATTTTTATCTTTTGGAGCCTCATGTTATCTCGTATCTAAAGATGCTTAAGTTAAAACAAAATGATATAGAGTATTTGCCTGATAGTTGGCAAAAGTCATTTGAACTTATCTTAAATAGTGATAGAGGGATATTTGTTTGCGATGATAAAACTCTTATGAAACAAATCAAACCAAAAATCAAAATATTTGATGAGATGGTATATGGCTACAACATAGAAGATACACTTTTTAGATCTACATTTAGAGTAGATAAGTTTGTTTACCAACATAAAAAAATGGCACCTTTTCATTTGGACTATCTATTAAAAGCTGTTGCAATTTTTAAAAAGCATAAACTCCCCTACTCTATTGATAGGATTGATTATACAAAACACTTCATACCGATTTTTATTGACGGGGAAACCCATATACAAAAAGCAGAAAAAAACGACCATGTAGTGATAGTGACAGACAATGTTGAAGATATATCTGAAGGTAGAGAGTATGCAAAAAATATTAAGATTATCATGTCAAAAAGCATAGTCTTTACTCCACCAAAAATAAAGATAGACTCTTATACTAATCCAACTATATTTAGAAATCCAACACAGCTTACTACTGTAGTTAAAACTACAAGTTTTAACTACGGCTTTGTCTATTCAAAAGATAGAGAAGATTTAAAAGCATTAAAAGAGTATTTTAGG
>JAMONX010000070.1 GCA_027066435.1 Campylobacterales bacterium | reverse complement strand
AAAGTTGCTGATTTTATAATTAAGTTAAATACAAAAAAATTAAAAGGTTTGATTGCTGTGAAAGAAGATGTAGATTTATTGATTGTTGGGTATGCAGGTAGTGAAAAGATGAGTGAACTTGTCAATGAGTTAAGAGATGATGATAGATTTAAAAACTCTATTATCGTCAATGTAAATAACATTCTTAATGAAAAAGAGCAATGGATGGATGAGTATGAAGTTACTTTTATCAAAGGTTTAGCATCTGATAAAAATATCTTAGAAAAAGCAAATATTAATACAGTCAAAAAGGTACTAATCCTTGCAAACAACCCAAATAAAATCGAATCAGACGATTTTTCCACCTCCGCATGTGCTGTAATAAAGCAGATAAACCCAAAAGCAGAAGTTATCATAGAAAAAGTAAGAAGAGATTATACACTATTTGACACAGTCAAAGCAGATACCGTTGTAGATGTCACCACACCAAATATCTTGGCACAAGAGATACTAGATAGCGGAGCCATAGAGTTAAACAATGCAATATTTTCAAATGATACAGAAGGCACTCAATACAATTTTAAATATGAAGATAAAAATATAACATGGAAAGAGATAGCGTTAAAAGTGCTAGAATTAGAAGCCATTGCAGAGGGATTTAAAAACCCAAAGCAGAAAAACTTTAACCTCATGCCATCTCTAAATGATAAAGTAGAAAGAGGTGCTTTGATAAAATATAGAGCTAAGAGGATGATATCATTTTAGTATCAAATATCAAGATATGAGGCTTTTGAAAGTAGAAAAAATAGATGATATAGACAATCAAGCCAACATAGAGTGTACCAATCCCTACAAATAACCAACCAACACTAAAGAGTTTTTTCTCAGCCATCACACTCTCGTCTGTACTCTTTACGATGTTATAATTGTTTTTATAAAACATCTCTTTAGCAAGGTTTATCTTTTTATCGTTTGAGAGGGAATTATCAGATGCAAGATTTTTATAAAAGTTGTCAAATATCGCTTGATACTTTTGCATCTCTTTTTTTTCTTTAAATAATATATAGATTCCAATAGGAAGAGAGATAAGCATAATTATAGTAGTCATGGTTGATTATAACAAATAAACTAAAATTTATCAAGCAAAAAAGTCTGTTAAAACTGTATGGTTTACAAAGGCTAAAAATATCGTTATCATCTCCTTTTTTTTATATAAAAAACAACTTTTATGATATTTATATAAAATCATCAAGCAAAAATTGAAATAAATAATGCATCGAAAATATAAAAACTATTTAATTTATTCATCTTTACAACTTTTATACAAGCTTTGTCAAAAAGCCCAAGAAAACGAACCTTTAAGAGCATTTTTGACCTATATACAACCCAAAATATTAATACTTTTTCTAATATATTTTTCTGTGTTTTATATAAAAATTTTAAATCATTTTAATATAATTGCAAAAATCTAGAAAAAAGGGTATAATAACTGCGATGAAAAATGGGTTTGAATTCTAGTTAAGACTTTTTACCGATTTTTAGTCTGCTTCTTTAATGAAGTATATTTTCCCTTACAAAGGTACGACACATGGCAGACTTGCTAAATGGAACCGTTAAATGGTTCAACGAAGAAAAAGGTTATGGATTTATCCAACAAGAAAATGGCGGTAAAGATGTATTTGTACATTTCCGACAAATCAACAACGAAGGTGGCGGTAGAGTCTCTTTGGCGGAAGGTCAGCAAGTGACATTCGAACTCGGTGAAGGTCAAAAAGGACCACAAGCTGAGAATGTAACACCTCAATAGGGCATTACAACTTATGAGAAGAGGCTTCTCTTCTCATCCTCATCCTTAAGTTTTAAAAGAAACCTAGTGACAAAAAAGTTTTAGTTTATATTTTGGATTGGAAAAATGTGAAGGAAACTTCATTTTAATCTTAAATTTTTTAGATTTTCTTGGATCTAAATCTTTGATTGCCAAAAACTCTTCAGTAATAACATTAACCTTAATATCTTTATCTCCAAATATATCACCCAAAGATCTAGTCGGTGTAAAATAAGAGACATTTTTACTGCTTCTCGATATAGGATTTACCATGCGAATCTCAACATTACAATAGCCTATTTTAAATTTCCCTTCATTTTTTATCTTACCTCTAATTATAACACTTTCACTTCTATAATCCCTAGCTTTAGTCCAAGAGACAATTTTACCTATTTTTGTATATTTGTCTAAAGTAAAAAGAGAAAAACTCATACCAATAGCCACTAAAACAAGTGAAGAAATAACCATTGTTGCAAAAGTCTTCATATCTTTCTCTTTAAGAGATAAGATAACTAATATCAAGAATAAAAGGGCAAATACAACAACAACAACCCAATGAAGCATCGTCATATAAAGCATTAATAACACTCCGATGATACAACTATGTTATAACCATTTTTATATTTAAACTCTTCAAAAATCACTTTAAACTCTCTATTTTTATTTTTTGAGATATTTGCATCTATTATTATACTCTTTTTTCGAATAGGCTTTATACTGTTTAATATATTTTTATATTTATCTTCAGACGCTTTTAGAACTTTTACACTCACATGACATACATAAAAGTCAATTTTTCCCCTATTTTGTAACTTCCCAGTGACAATTAAAGAGTTTGAAAAATTTAATAAAGTATTATTTTGATCAATAACTTCAACTTTTCTAACAGTTTTATCTAAAAATATTTTTATAAAAACTGGTCCTACAAACATTGATATAAATGATATAAGCAATAAAAAAGAGGCTAAGTTTGGCTTTTTTCTAAAAAGCAAAACAGAAAGTAAAAGTAGTAAAAAAAGTAAAAAAACAAGCCAACCATAGGCTAAATAGTCATAAAGTGTTAATGAGTTTACATAATCAACTAGACTTATCTTTAGATTTTTTAGCATACTCTCTCTTTCTAGAGTTTTTCTCTTCTATACCACCTATTCCAAATCGCTTTGCAAGCTCTTGTTTAATTCGGTCTGGATTAATATTTCTCTCTCCTAGTGCTACTAGCACATGAAATGCCAAGTCTGCTGCTTCATAGACAATCTCTCTCTCATCTCTATCTTTTACTGCAAAACAAAACTCTCCTGCTTCTTCAACAACCTTCTTTAAAATCGCATTATCACCCTTTTGAAGCAAAGACGCAACATATGAAGAAGATGGATCAGCTTGTTTTCGCTCCTGTATAACATGATAGAGCTTATCACTTATTGAGTAGTTTGCTATCGCTTCTTGGCTAATTTCTTCATCTACATTACCTGTGTAAATATTGGTAAAAAAACAAGATTTTCGTCCAGTATGACAAGCAGTTTCGCCAACTTGTTTGATTTTAAGAAGAATTGTATCATTGTCACAATCTATAAAGATATCTTTTACTATTTGGATATTTCCGCTTGTTTCGCCTTTTTGCCAAATTCGCTGCTTACTTCTTGAATAGTAGTGAGCTGTTTTTTTTTCAAGTGTGAGATTTAATGCATCTTTATCCATATAAGCCAACATTAAAACTTCACCACTCTCATAATCTTGAGCAATAGCTGGGATAAGCCTATTTTTTTTCCAGTCTATTTTTTGGATTATATTATTCACTACTTTTCTGCTGATATCTTTTTTTGTCTACTTTTTGAATCAACCCAAATATTTGGCGTAGATCCTCCAGGAGTTAAGAATATTTGAGCATTTGTATTTGTTTTAAGTGCTTCATTAAATTTACCTTGTACTTCAATCTGTTTTAAGTGAAGCATTTCAGCCGTAAGACTTTTACCAATTTCGATATTTTCATATGCTTTTGCATCTGCTTCTATCCTGATAGAATCTGCTAAACCTTTTGCTTGAATAATTCTAGCATCCGCTCTACCTTTTGCTAAAGCTGCAACTTTTTCAGCCTCTTGCTCCGCTCTTAAAACTTCAAGTTTCACTCTATCACCCTCTTGTTTTGCTATTTGAACTCTCTCAATTTGCTCAACAATTTTAGGTGGAAGGATAATTTCTCTTAGGTTTACAGTAGTAAGTGCCACTGGATTACCTGCTTTTGCATCTATTTGACCCTCAATACCTAAACGAATAGCCTCTGCTATCTCTTTTCTTTTTGCAGGAAGTTCTTCTGCTTTATAAGAACCAACAACCGCTCGAACAACATCTCTCACAATTGGATTAACAATCTTCTCTTCCCAAGCATAACCATATGTAGCTATGGTTTGAGGAGCAGAATTAGGCTTAAGTCTATACTGGATTGTAATATCAATAGAAATCAAAAGACCTCGTTTATCAAGTGCCGTAATCGACGATGCATTTAAAACACCACTCTCTCTGATATTTGCCATATTGTGTTGTGCATTTGATGTATAGTTTATACTTCTAACTTTTGTATCAACAATTCTAACTTCTTGAATAAATGGTATAAATATATGAAAACCAGGAGTCAAGGGTTCTGATTCAAACTTACCAGCGGTTGATTTTATACCTACTTCACCAGAGTTAATTACAATAAATGGTTTTGCAATTACAAAAAGTGCAACTAATGCAATTAAAGCATATAACCAACCTGTTTTTTTACCAAACTCTTTTAGAAACTCTGGTGCTTCTGGTGGTTTTCTACCACCTCCGCCTCCACTACCTAATGGCTTATTGTTTCCAGGACCTTTGTCCCCTCCACCCCTATTTTTAAAATAATCGTTCAAATCTGCTGGCATTATTGCTCTCCTATAATTTTTATTAAATGTATGTTAAATAATCTTTATACTTATCATTTCTGCCATATACGACATCAAAATAAGCACTCTGTAACTTCTTAGTCATTTCACCTCTTTTACCATCTCCTATGACTCTATGGTCTAGTGAATTGATAGGTGTAACCTCCGCTGCTGTTCCTGTAAAAAAAGCTTCGTCACTTATATAGATTTCATCTCTTGTGATATTTCTTCTCTCTATTTCTATACCCATTTCAGATGCAAGGAGCAAAACTGTATCTTGTGTTATAGACTCTAATGAATTATCATTTGGTGGAGAGATAAGCTTTCCATCTCTAACTATAAACAAACACTCGCCACTGCCCTCGGCTGCAAAACCACTATCATCAAGTAGCAGTGCTTCTTGAAATCCACTCGCTATTGCTTCATATTTTGCCATCTGAGAGTTTAGATAGTTAGCAACTGCTTTTGCTTTACCAAAAGTTGATTTTACAGGGTTTCTCATGATGGATGAAGTCATAACTCTTATACCATTTTCTAAACCATCATCTCCCAAGTATGCACCCCACTCCCAAGCTGCTATCATTGTATGAACTGGAGCTTTTACATGATGAACCCCCATCTGTCCATAACCTAAATATATAAGTGGTCTTAAATAGACATTTGCCTTAAAATCATTTGCCTGCAACAACTCTATATGAGCATTTTTTAAAATATCATAATCAATATTTGGCTTAATCGCTGTAATCTTTGCAGAGTTATAGAGCCTTTTTGTATGCTCTTGAAGTTTAAAAATTGCTAAACCATCATCAGTTTGATATGCCCTTGTACCTTCAAAAACTCCATTTCCATAATGCAAGGTATGAGTAAGCACATGAACTTTGGCTTCATCCCAATTTACAAGCTCACCGTCCATCCATATATACTTCGCTTTTTCCATCTCTTTTCCTATAATAATTTAATCGTTGATTATATCAAACTATAGTTAGAGATAACATAGAGAATCTCTTAAAGACCTTGATTTATTCATCTAATAATTTTAAGTTCTCTGCACATAATCTTTGCCAAGAACTATCATTGACTATCTCTCCACATTTTATAAAGAACTCTCTAGCCTCTTTTGGCTTATCTGTTTTTAAACTCAGTTCACCAGCGATATAAAGTACATTTGCTCGTTGTACATCATTTAATTTTACAAAAAGTAATTTCAAATCCTCGTCTAAAGCTTTATCGTACATTTTTAAATTTTTTAATGCATCTATATAATCAAGCTCCACCCTAGGCGAATAGTCACTAATTTTATATTTTTTTTGTAACTCTATAATTTTTTGAGCATAATAAATTATAAGAGAATCATTTTTTATCTTTTTAGCATATCTTAAAACTTTTACAAACAAATCAATATTTCTTATATTTTCTGGAAATTTCTTCTCAATTTTTTTAACTTCTTGAAGCATCATTTCATCATAATCTTGAAGATTATAATACGCTTCAGCTTTCTCATAAATAATATCATCATATTTATCAGTTTTGAGAATATTTGATAATTTTTCTAAGTCTTGAGCTATTAAAATTACTTTTTTATTGTTATCTAATTTACTGTGAGCCATTATTGCTCTATGCATCCAATCTGCTCTTTGCTCTAACTGTTTTATATTTTGATATTTCTCTGCAAGTTTCAAAGCTTTTTTATATTTTGCCAATCTCATCAAACAATCAAAATATTTAGGCTCAAACTCCTTCTCAACAGTTGCATTATACTCTTCACTGAGATATATGGCATTTTTACAATTATCATTTTTAAGGTCTTGACTTATCTTCTTTTTGGCTCCATATACTAAAAAATTTTCTCCACCTTGTGCTTTTAACTCATTTTCCAAACTAAATAATTCTACAAATTTTGAATTTTCTATGAGTAATTGAGCCTTTTGGAGAAGTGCTTTTTTATATATTGGATCATCTGGATACCTTTTTAATATATCATCAATATTAGCCATCTTTTTAGTTAGATTTTGATCATCCAAATCAAACAATACTTTATCTATCCTACTTTTTACAAACTCAATATATTCTCCCTTTGGATAGTTTGTTAAATAATCTCTATATAGTCCATACGCTAATGCTTTATCTCCATTTAACTCTCTCCAATATGCTAAGTTCTTATTCATTTCATCTTCAAGTAGAGTTTTATCTTTTTTTCTTAGTAAAATTTCAACTATTTTAATTGCTAAATCATACTTTTTAGCTTCACTAAATCGTTTTGCAAACTCATATGACTCTTTTGCCTCCTTTTGAATATATGGCTCATTTGCATCCACAACTTTTCTGTAAAACTCATAGGCTAAATCAGGTTCACTTGTATCTAAATATTTTCCACTTATTATCGAAGCAACATTTGAAGCAATTGTAATATTTTTTGTATTATAAAGTACATCTTTATAAATTTTCATAGCTTCTGCTCTTTTTCCACGATTGCGATAGAGAGTATTTGCTTTATGAATTTGTGCAATTTTTGTATACTTTGAGTTATAAAACTCCTCTTTTAATATATCAAAATAGTCATCACCACGAGAAATATGACCTAACATATAATATGTCTTAGAAATATACATCAAAACTTCAGGTAAGTGTTTACTAGAAGGATTTTCTCGCATCCAATCATTTGCCAATTCGATTAACTCATCACTATCAACATCAGGCTCTTTGCCACTTTCCCAAGCTAAGGCATCTAATGCTCGTAATTTATATAGCTTTGCCTCTTGTAAAAATTTACTATTTTTATCTTCAATCAACTCTTGTGTTAGTCTAAGTACATTTTTATATCTTTTCTCTTCAAATTGCCTTTTAATACGACTTAAACTTGTTGCATCATGATTCTCTACAACAGGTAAACCATTTAAATCTAAAGAGCCTACATATAAAAGAGGTCTATTTTCAAAAACTATATCAAAATCTATACCACTATTTATACTGTTTTTCAAAAGTTCACTCTCTTCTTTAAATCCGATAATCATCCAATGTTTATGTTTATGTTTCAAGTCAGATTTAATCATATCAGTTCTTATAAAATCATCTTGCAAAGATCTAAGTATAATTTTATTTTTTGGTATAATTATTAATCTATTTTCATATAATTTTATTGTTAAGTCTTTATTTGATTTTGAGATATTTCCAGTTATATTTTGTGAAAATGTACAAATAGCAACCTTTTTAAAGTTATCTATTTTTATCTCACAAAAAAATGGTTCATTATCTTTTATATGAAGTATTGAAAAATCTATATTTTTATCTTTTGCAATATTAAGTGTTAAAGAGGCACTATTTGCTTGTATAGCAAATAAAATTAAAAGTATTATATTTTTCATGATAGAGAGTATATCATATGTCTATAAAAAGAGCAAAAAATAATGCTCTTTTTAAAAGTTGCTAAAAACCACTTGCCTTTACATAGCTTGTAATCACTTCAAGTAACGGTCCTACAAATAATGTTGCAACTAGAGTCATAAAGGCAGCAAAACCGATGATAGCTTTAAGAGCAGTTGATGCATTTTTCGTATAAACTGTAGCATCTGAAGAGTTTGGATCTCTAAGAAACATAAACACAACAAGTTTTAAATAGTAATAAACAGCTATTGCACTATTTACAGCCATTATTATAGCTAAGCCAATATAGCCAGCATTTACAGCTGAACTCATAATGTACAATTTACCCCAAAAGAGTGAAAATGGAGGCATTCCGGCCAAAGAAAACATAAATATACCCATAATAACTGCCCCCAAAGGCATAACTTTTACCATACCAGAAAACTTTTCATATGGATGATCATATTGAGTACCACCCCATGAGCCTTTTCCTTTGTGTCTTGAAACCCAAAGCATAGTAAATGCTCCTAAATTTGCAAAAGTAAAAAGTACCCAATAGAGGAAAAGTGCACTATTTGCTTGGGTTGTTCCAATCAAAATAGCCGCCATTACAAAACCTGCATGAGAAACTGAACTGTAAGCTAGCATTCTTTTTACATCTTCTTGCACAAGTGCCATAATATTTGTCGCTGTCATCGTAACAACCACAATAATCCAAAGAATAATTTGCATCCAAACAACTTCAGCATGGACTAAAAATTCAAAGAGCCTTATAGCAACTACAAAAGCAGCAATTTTTGGCACAATTGACATATAGCCTGCCAATGCCGCACTAGCTCCTTCATATACATCAGGAACCCAGGTATGAAAAGGAACCAATGAAAGTTTAAATCCAATTGCCGCCAACATAAACACAATAGCTAAAAATACACCCCACATTGGTTCAAAATCTCTAGCAATCAATACCGCTTCAATTTTATGTATCTCAACACTTCCTGTAAGTGCATAAAGAATTAATGCCCCAAAAGCATAAAAACCAGCAGCCAATGCCCCCATCGTAAAATACTTAATAGCAGCTTCAAATGATTTTGCTCTGTTGTGCATTGCTATCATTGTATAAAGAGCTAAACTAGCAGTCTCTAAACCTACAAAAATTAAAATAAGGTTATCACTTGCCACCATAAACTGAAAACCTGCAATCATAAACAAAGTAAGTCCAAAAAACTCAGGAAATGAGTACTCATGAAATCTATTTGAAGACAATGCTAGAGGAATAAAGAGGGCAGATGCAACAAGTATAATAATTTGACCAAGCGTAGCTATACCATCAATCAACATTACATCGAAGAAGCCTCTCTCACCGCCACTATAATGTACAACAGCACCTAAACTCATAAGTATAAAAAGTAAACTCATCATAACATAAAAACTTTTATGCAAATCACCTTTAATCAAATCTATAATAATAATAGTCAATGCTCCAACTATAGTGATTGACATTGGAATCAAAGATGAAAGATTTAACGATGCTAATTCTATTGAAATTGGTTCTAACATTATTTTACCTCCCCGACACAAGTCGCATTATGTAGCAACTCTTTTGCCTCTTTTGTTACTGATTTTTCTTGCATCTGGACAAGCATATGTTTTACACTAGTATCAATTGGATCAAGAATAGGTTTTGGATAAACACCAAGAGCTACTACCAAAAGTAGCAGAGGAACAAATGCTGTAATCTCTTGTTTTGTCAAATCTGATAAATTTCTATTTTTCTCATTTGTAATAGGACCAAAAAATGACCTTTTATACATACTAAGCATATATACAGCACCTAGGATAATTGTACTACCTGCAATTGCAGTCATAACTGGAGATATTTTAAAAAATCCAAGAAGTGCCAAAAACTCTCCAACAAATCCGATAGTAAGAGGAAGACCAACCGAAGCCATCAACATAATGGCATAAATTGTTGCAAATCTAGGCATTGATTGAGCAAGTCCTCCAAATTCACTTATCATTTTTGTACCTCTTCTATCATATATGACACCAACCAACATAAACAGAGCACCTGATACTATACCGTGAGATATCATCAAGAAAATTGAACCTGTAATTCCCTCAGAATTCATCGCAAATGTTCCAAGGATTATAACACCCATATGAGAGATAGAACTATATGCAATAACTTGCTTCATATCCTCTTGGGCATATGCAATCATCGCCGTATAGACAATCATAATCAAAGAGAGTATTGCAACCGGCCATATAAAATATACAGAAGCATCTGGAACCATTGGAAGTGAAAATCTTACAAATCCATATGTACCCATCTTTAAAAGTACAGCTGCAAGTATAACAGAACCAATTGTTGGTGCTTGACCATGAGCATATGGAAGCCAAGTATGAAATGGGAACATTGGAACTTTGACTGCAAAACCTAAAAAGAATGCTCCAAAAATCCAAAGCTGAGCCTCAAGTGGAAGTTTCAATGCATGCCAATCTGCGATTGCAAAACTCCATTGTCCTGTTGCTTGTTGATTTAAGTATGCAAAATATAAAATTCCGACAAGCATAAACAAAGATCCAGCAAATGTATAAAGGAAAAACTTTACAGCAGCATAAATTCTTAAGCTTGCTCCCCACGCTCCGATAATATAAAGCATAGGTATAAGAGATAATTCCCAGAAAATATAAAATAAAATTACATCTAAAGATGCAAATACACCCACCATTGTCATCTCTAATATTAAAACAGAAATAATCATATTTTTGATATCTTTTTGGGTTGTAAGTCCTATCAAAGCAATCATAGTCATAAATGTACTTAGAACTATCAAAAATAGTGATATACCATCAACTCCAACAGAGTAATTTATTCCAAAATCAGCAATAATTGGAACATTTTCTAAAAACTGAAATCCAGGGTTTTCGCTATCAAAGCTCAACCATAAAACGAGCGATAGAAAAAATTCAATTGCAGTTACTGTGATACCATATACTCGAATCCCCTCCTTTTCAATAAGAAATCCAAACAAACCCGCAACTAGCGGAAAAAATATCAAAAGTGTTAATAATGAATCCATCCATACCCTCCTTTACATACCAATCTTAAATACTGC
>JAMONX010000069.1 GCA_027066435.1 Campylobacterales bacterium | reverse complement strand
GTTTCAATCCCCTTAAATCGGGTCTGTTATGAAATAGTAACAATACTAAGTAAAAGAGCGTTTTTTAGGTGCTTTTGAAAAGATGTTGATTTCTTAAAAAGAGCTTTAGTATAAAAAAATACAATTTCTCTCATTTTAAACCCCTAAAAATGGATTATTTAAGTTTTAATTTATAATTAAAAAAAACTTAAATAATATCACAGTAAATAGTAAAATTATTTAAACTTATTGTATCATAATTTTAAAAATTTATCAATATTTTCTTTTTGATTATATAAAAACTTATAAACTTCAAATGCTTTATATGAAGGCAATACATCAGAAGTCTCTTTATCATAAATCCAACCTTTAAAATTTATCCCCAATGTTCTTTTTTGATAGTAAATCTCTGGATACTTTCCATCTGTTATAGATGCTCTCATTTTTTCTCGTAGGACATTTACAAACTCAAAGTAAGCTTTATCTTTTTGTGGTTTTCTTATGGTTTTTGAACTATTTTTTAGTATATATTTAATCTCTTTTAACTCAAAAAGTATCTCATCAACCCATTTTGGTCTATCACTATCTTGACTTAACATCTTATCAATTTGTTCATAAATCGTCATCACACACTCTCCTAAAAAATAAATGGATTATCCAAATCAATTGCACCTCTTAGATGCAAACCTCTATTTTTAACTTTATAAACTCTTATATCGTCATACTTTTGGTCATGTATCTTTGTAACTTTCTCTAATAGTTTTACTATCTCCTCTTGAGTTGCATCATAAAAGATATAGAGAGAGTATTGTATTCGCATTGCATTTTTTTCTATTAATTTTGCTATCTTTTTTAATCGTTTTGCATCTGCTATATCATATGCTATGATAAAATCATATCTATGCATCTTGAAGCCTCTTTAACTCTGCTATGATATAACCATTGTGATCGATTATAAAGAGTGGTACTTTTTTGGATATCTCATAACATGTTGCGATATCGACCTCTATAGATTTGTTTAGATATACCATTTTTATATGGGAAAATGAGATAATTAAATCATCATAAATATTTTTTATACTCATATATTCCTCAAAAACTGTTAGCTTTGTAGTATTCTCTTTTAGAATAATTATCTTTTGGCTCACAATGCACTCCTTAACTCTTTGATACCCTCATCTATTTTTGATTCAAGCATACTTGAAAGCTCTCTAAAATGACTCCATAGTTTTTTTCGTCCCTCATACTTTAAGTACACTCCACCTCTATTTGTAAAATCTGATTGTACGATGATTCTTTTAGTAAATATATCATAAACATAAGCGTTAATATCTGCTCTTATGAGTTCAAGCATATCAGATGCAAGAGCATTGTGAGAGCGAAAAGGACGATGCAAAAACCCGATACCTGGTTCAAACCCATAAGCCATCAATCTGATAGAGATAAGATTATAAAAGATAGTATAGTTAAGAGAAAGCATAGCATTTAGTGGATCAAGTGGTGGTCTTTTAGAGCTCTTAGATTTATGTAAACTTTTAGGGAAAAATGAAAAATAGTGTTCAAAATAAAGCCTAGAAAAACTACCTTCTATACCTAGCAAACTATCAAGATCAGTTGCATCTGAGATCTTGTGAGTATAGGGAGTAAAATCTATATCTATCTCATGTTCTCTAAGATGTTCTATATGAAAATTTATCTTTTTACTCAAAATATTTTTTGCTATTGGAAGTGGCAAAGTTGTGGCTTTGTTATACTGTCTTAGTTTTAACTCTGGCAATTTTCTTAGAGTTGAAGTTATGATAGATGCATTTTTATAGTTGTATGAGAGTAGTAAAATATCTATTTTATCTGCTGTTAGTTTTATAATATCTGTGGTTTTGAGTGAAGTCTTACCTATGATGATAAGAGTATCAATGAGCCTAAAAGGAACTTTTTGAGTATCTACCACCAAAGTAGAGTTATCTGTTTTAAGCAAAACATCTTTTTTATCAACAACTACAATATTCATAATATCATAACTCCCTTCTCATAATCTATAAAGTTAGCTTTTCCAAAATATAGTGGCTCACCTGCATACTCGATGATATTTATCTTGTCCTTGTCATATATAATTTTTTCCAATTTCCCTACCAACTCTTTTAAAGTTTTAGTGTCCATTGGCACTTCAAGCACTGATTTTTGCCCACCAAGAGCATATGCATAAACAACCTTTCGCACACGAGAAAGCCGTTTTTTATCTGCTATATCATAAGCAACTAACTAGTCAGTCCTGAAAAACCCACTAAATCCCTAGATGAAGGGTTTTAGTAGTATATTTTAGCTATAATATCAACCAATAAAGTCTCTAAAAGAGTCAAATTCTTGGTCGGTGTAACCCCGCAGGCACG
>JAMONX010000068.1 GCA_027066435.1 Campylobacterales bacterium | reverse complement strand
TTAATAAAATTTGAAATCTTTTCGGACACTTGTGTTATAATTCACACCTTAGAGATTTTTTACTTTAGAGTGTCCGAGTTAGAAACGGCTGGGTGTCCGAATTGGTCGGCTAGAGCAGCTATTTAATTATGATTACAGTAGTAAGCAAAAAAAATAGTCTTCACACAGTAAAACCAAAAGAACTCCTAAAAATTGGATTTGATCCAGCAGTTCTTTGGAGTGTTGATAGAGAGATTGATGGAAAAGAGTATGTTGTACCAACGACTGAAGATGTAACACTTTTTCATACTACAAACAAAGATGATTTTATAAGTGAAGAAGAGGCAAAAAAGTTACTTAATGTATAGTGTAAAGTATCATCACTTATGCTAAATTATACTTTTTGCATGTGAAATCCTAATGTTTAGTGTTATGCAACTAATTTATCAAAATCCTCAACAGCAACAGATCTCTCTTTGGGTGTTTTTTTACCAAGTTGTACAGATATAAACTCTTTCTCAATCTGTTTTAAAACTTTAGCTTCAAAATACTTCTCCCCACAATATTCACATTGAAGTGCTGGAACATTATGAAAGATCATATATTTACCATCATGTTTATATGTATATTCTACTTTGGTATTTTTGATATTTTTATTTTTACAAAAACTGCAACTTTGCATCATCTTTGACTCCTTTGGAATGGATTTATAAACTTTGGAGGTGTAGGTATATAGACTGTTATTATGATTAACACATCAACGTTTTTACCACAAACTATATGTATTGGTTTTCCAAACTTAGTAAAACCTACCACTAAGCAACTATTACCTCTTCTATCTCACTAATCATCAAATTGACATCTAATCGTTCATCATCAGCATGTTTAGAAGATAGATAATCATTCTCTTTTATCTTTGAGATAATCCAATTTATAGTCATGATATAAACTCCATATAAGGGATTATACCACAAACTATTTCAAAGCTAAAGGTATGGTGAGGATACCACTAAAAAAAATGTCAACGGTTATTGGTTATCACCTGACTCTATTGTTCTCTTGTTCTCACATAACTTATTTTGTTGCACTTTATAAGCGTTTAATCAGATTTTAAGGTGGCAACTGACCCCGAAAGTTTTCTTCAACTAGCTTGTTTTAATAAAAAATTGCCAACAACAGGTATATTTATATCTCTATGCTCTTTTTTAAATTTTAAGACTTCTATGGCAACGATGTCATCATTTTTACCATAATCTATGATGACTCCATCGGCAACTTCCTGACTCTCACAAGGCTTTTCATCTGAAATGATAAAATATATACTATCTGCTACTTCATCATATTTGATAATCATTTACATCCTCTCTTTCTCATATTTCTATCAAAATACACTGTTACCACTCTCTTGTTTTTTGGATTATATACAACTTTTAAACAACGAAAATTGACTTTATAAATCTGTTTAAAATAGTGTTCTTCAACATCCGAAATAGAGACTTTCAACGAAGAAGTTTTCAAAGTATCAAAAACCCAACTCTTCAATATCTCTCTATTTGCCATAACATCTAAAGCATGTTTTGAAAATAGTATCTCTATATCATCATCCTTTTTTCTATTGCATAATCCAAATTAAATGTATTATAGCATAATTTTTATACCTATTTTTACACATTTATAAAATTAAAATTTCTGTACAATCTTACTCACCCCTTCATCTGAAAGTTTTAAAAACTTTGCAATCTCACTCTGCATAAAACTATCTCTCCTCTCCCTAAAATAAGCACAAAACAAAAAGGAAAAACCTGTGGTATGATTTTGACTTCACTAAACAAACATCAAAATTTAGTTATCATTCTATCAAAAAATATAGTATAATTTAGAAACCTTGATGCTATTAGGAGGGTAGAAATGACAAAAGATATTATATTAAGTTATTTAAGCAAACACAAACAAGAGTTTAAAGAAAAATACGAGATAGAAAAAAATGGTCTTTTTGGAAGCTATGCAAGAGGTGAAGAGAACCAAGAGAGCGATATAGAATCTTTGTCAAAATGAAGCCAGATTTATTAGAAATGGTGGGCTTAAAACTTCAAATAGAAGAGGATCTATCAAAGAAAGTTGATTTAATAAGAGATCATAAAAGTATCAAACCTCTACTTCTAAAGATGATAAAAAAGGATCTTACCTATGCCTGATAAGGATTTGATAACGATATCTACTCTTGAAGATATTAAGTTTTCTATAGAATTGATACTGAAAAGATTGATGATAGTGATGCATTTTTAGTAGATAAGTTAAATAATAGACCAAGAAAATCTTTAAATTGGAGAACTCCAAATGAAGTTTTTTATGAAAAAAAAGAAGCGGCTTAAGAAAAATGTGTTATGA